>JBKOVW010000208.1:0-8250 GCA_046724095.1 Actinomycetota bacterium
CCCACGTTCCGTGGAAGGGCTCCGGGAAACCGGGAGGTTTCCCGCATCGTTCTCCTCGTCGACCGCGGCGATCGCAGCGGCGCGGGCGACGAGGCGATCCCTGGAGAAGGGGGCCCGCGGGGGAAACAGGGTTTCCCCCGCGAGAGCGAGCCGAAGGGGAGCGACGAAAGGGGCGTGTTCGCATGAGAGACGCAGCCGCAACGATGCGCAGCGAGTTCATCGGCCTGTACGGGATGGTCGAGCGCAACTGGTACTTGATCAAGCGCTACGCGTGGTGGGAGATCGCGTTCTTCTTCTGGACGGCCGCGAACACCCTCACGATCGTCTTCATCGCCAAGGGCGTCGAGGCCACCGGCGGCAAGGTCGACATCGACCAGCTGACGACGATCCTGCTGATCGGCGCCGTGATGTGGTCCTACCTCGGGATCGTCTTCGAGCTGCTGATCGAGACGATCGCGTGGGAGCGCTGGGAAGGAACGATCGAGTACACGTTCATGGCGCCGCTGACGCGGGCCGTCCATCTCCTCGGCACCGGGATCTTCGCGATCGGCTACGGCATCGTGCGGGCGTCGATCGTGTTCGTCGCGATCGCGGCGTTCTTCGGCCTGCACATGCCGAACGCCAACTTCGCCACGGCGCTCGTGCTGATCGCGGTCGCATCCGTGTCATTCGTCGGCATCGGCATGATGACCGCCGTCCTGCCGCTGATCTCGCCGGAGAAAGGGACGCAGTTCGGCTACGTGGCGCAGGGACTGATGCTCGTGGTGTCGGGCGTCTATTACCCCGTCACGGTGCTCCCGGCGTTCATGCAGTGGATCGCGAAGATCTCGCCCGCGACGTACGCGCTGCGCGGCGAGCGCTCCGCCATCCTGGACGGTGCAACGGTCAGCCAGGTCTGGGGCGACCTCTGGCCGATGATGGTCATCGGCGTCGTCTCCGTGCCGCTCGGCATCTGGGTCTTCCGGCGGGGAGAACTCCACGCGAAGAGGCATGGGAAGCTCAAGCGGTCAGGCTGAGCGAGTCCGTCTAAACCACCTGCTTGGAGCGCCTCGGCATGAAGAATCCCATCGACCGCGCCTCCCGGCTCTACCTCTTCCTGAGGTTCTGCCTTGCGCTGCCCGCGTGGGTCGTCGTCGCGGTCTACCTCGTCCGCGAGGCGAAGCTCGATCCGTTGCAGCTCGTCCTGATGGGCACGGTCATGGAGGCGGCCGTGTTCGTCTGCGAGATCCCGACCGGAGTCGTGGCCGATCTCGTCAGCCGCCGGCTCTCGCTCGGCATCGCCTGGCTGCTGCAGGGCGGCGCCTGGGCGCTCGCCGGTGCGACCACGAGCTTCGGGGTGATCCTCGCCGCGTGGGTGGTATGGGGCATCGGCGCGACGTTCGAGAGCGGCGCCTTCCAGGCGTGGATCACCGACGAGGTCGGCACCGAGCGCGTCGGCCGCGTGTTCGTGCGCGGATCTCAGGCGTCTCTCGCCGGAGGCATCGTCGGCGTCCTCGGGAGCTTCGCAGTCGCAACGGTGAGCATCCGCGCCGCGATCTACGGCGCCGGCGCAGTCACGGCGGCGATGGGTGTCGTCGCGCTGCTTTTCATGCCCGAGACCGGCTTCACCCCTGCTCCGCGCGGCGAGCTCACGCGGCGGCGGGCGATGCTCGACACGGCCGTGAACGGAGTGCGCCTCGTGCGGGGCGTGCCGACGCTGATGCTGCTCGTCACGGCGACCGTCTTCGTCGGCGCCGCTAGCGAAGGCTTCGACCGGCTCTCGGAGGCGCACCTCCTCCGCGACGTCGGAGTGCCGACGTTCGTCGGCTTCGACCCGCTCTGGTGGTTCGCCGTCCTCGCTGTCGGCGGCACCCTGCTCGCGCTGATGGCCTCGAATCTGCTGGTGCCGCGCGTGACGAGGGTCGACGCCGCCATGATGGCCCGCACGCTTTTCCTGCTGAGCGCATTACAGGTTGCGGCCGGGCTGGCGTTTGCGCTGACCGGGTTCTTCGCGGTCGCAGTCGGTGCGCTCTGGGCGCTGAGCCTCGCCCGCACTCTCGTCTATCCGGTCTATGCGACGTGGCTGAATCGCGCAATCGACGACTCGTCCGTCCGCGCGACGGTGAACTCGATCGCAAGCCAGGCCAACGCGATCGGGGAGACCGCCGGCGGGCCGATCGTCGGGGTGATCGGCAAGGTCGTATCGCTGCCTGCCGCTCTCGTCACGAGCGCGCTCTTCTACATGCCGCTGCTCGGCCTCTACGGCCGGGCCGCGCGCTCAGAGCAGCCGCTCGAGGCAGCTGCGCACGCCGTCGCGCCAGTGCGGTAGCTCAGGCGCGCCCTTCTCGCTGCGGAGCACCGAGTAAGCCGGTCGCGGCGCCGGGCGGCCGAGCTCCGCGCTCGAGATCCTCCGCACACGCGCATCCACTCCCGCCTCCGCGAAGATCGCCTCGGCGAGCTCGGCCCACGTGCAGTCGCCCGCAGCGGCCACGTGCCAGACACCGTGCGGACGCTCGAGCAGCTCCCTCGTCGCCGCTGCGAGATGCCCGACGTACGTCGGCGACGTGCGCTGGTCGTCGACGACCGAGACCTCGCCCCGCTCGCGTCCGAGCCGCAGCATAGTGGTCACGAAGTTGCCGTCGTGCTCGCTGAACAGCCCCGACGAGCGCACGATCCACGCGCGCTCGCCCGCCGCTCCTTCGCCGTAGAGCTTCGTGCGGCCGTAGGCGGAAAGCGGGCTCGGCGGATCTGACTCGACGTACGGCTCGCGCTTCGTCCCGTCGAAGACGTAGTCGGTGGAGTAGTAGACGAGCGGCGCGCCGAGCTCGGCGGTGTGACGCGTGCCGCCGACGTTCACGGCAGCGGCGCCCTGCGGGTCGTCCTCTGCCCCGTCGACGTCGGTCCATGCGGCCGCATGCAAGACGAGCGCCGGCCGGAGGTCGGCCGGGGGCGGCAACGTCACATCCCAGTGGGCGCGCGTCAGCGCGACGACCGGCTCGCCGGCGAAGGCCTCCTGCAGCGCGCGGCCGAGCTGGCCGCCCGCGCCGGTGATCAGGACTCGTTCGCGTCCCGCTTCGACAGGATCGGCGATTTCGTGCTCCACAGGTCGACAACGCGCGGATCGTCCCACGGCCACTCGTGCTCGTCCGGGTCGGCGGGGTCGTACTCCTCGGTGACGTGGTACAGCATCAGCACGTCGGTCAGCGCCTCGAAGCCGTGCGCGAGGTTCCCCGGGACGTACACCGCCGCGAAGGTGTCGTCGCCGATGTCCTCGCAGAACGTCTCGCCGGTCTCGCGGTTGAGCGCCACGACGCGCGCCCGCCCCTGCAGGCAGACGAAGAGATCGTCCTGCCCCCGCTCGTGGTAGTGGAGGCCGCGAATCGTTCCTTGCCGCGAGAACGAGACGTTGGTCTGCCGGATCGGCTTCGGCAGCCCGCTCGTGCGCGCGATCTCGGCGAGCCATCCCCGGCCGTCCTCGTAGCGCTCGAGCCGGACCGGACGGAGGGCGTCCGAGCCGAAGTGTGGGCGGCGGACGCGCTCGATCACCTCGTAGTAGGCGTCGACAGACTCGCCCGCGTCGCCCCAGTAACCCTCGAAGACGTCGTGCTCGAGCGTGCCTTGCCGGACGTAGTGGTTGTTCACGTCGGTGATCTCGAGCTCACCGCGCGCGGACGGCTCCAGCCGCTCGACGACGTCGAAGACGTCGGCGTCGTAGCAGTACACGCCGGTCACGGCGAGCCCACTCGGAGGATCGGCCGGCTTCTCGACGATCTCGACGATCCTGCCGTCGGCGAAGCGCGGCACGCCGAGGTTGCGAAGGTGCTCGAGCTCCCGCACACGCGCCAGCAGCACCCGCGCGCCGCGCGGCTGCGTCTCGAAGTTGCGAACCGTCTGGGTGATCGGGCCGCTGAAGAAGTTGTCCGCGAGCATCACCACGATGCGTTCTCCCGCGGCGAACGCGCGCGCCAGCCCGAGCGCCTCGGCGATGCCGCCCGCCTGCGCCTGGATGGCGTACTGCAGCTCGTCCCCGAAGTACTGCCGGAAGTCCTCGACGTGGTCCGCGCCCGTCACCAGCAGCAGCTCGGGCACGCCCGCCTCGCGCAGGAAGTCGACGGCCCACTGCACCATCGGCTTGTCGCCGACCGGCAGGAGATGCTTGTTGGTGACGCGAGTGAGCGGATCGAGACGCGACCCCGTCCCGCCCGCGAGGACAACGCCTTTCACGAACTGCGATGCTATTGGACAACCGTGGACGAAGAACCGAGAGAGGTCCAGCACGAGCCGGAGGTGCTCGAAGGCGACGACGAGTTCCTGCGCCAGCCCGCGTCGCCCGTCGATCCGTACACGCCGGAGACGCACCCGCGTCCGGGCGAAGGCCGCGCGTGGAGGGTCATGCGCTTCGCCTGGATCCCGATCCTGATCGTGATCGCCCTCATCATCTGGGCCGCACTCCGTTAGACGGTCGGCTCCGCCAGCGGGGACGGCTTGACGCGCACGACCCGCGCCAGACGCGCGGGCAGCCACCAGTTCCACCGGCCGAACCACGCCATCAGCGCCGGCACGAGCAGCGCGCGGACGATCGTTGCGTCAACCAGGATCGCAACTGCAAGCCCGAGGCCGAACTGCTGCAGGCCGACGATGCTGCCGGCCACGAAACCGCTGAACGCTGCGACCATGATGATCGCCGCCGCCGTGATGATCGTCCCCGTCCGTTCGAGCCCGTACGACACCGCGCGCACGTTGTCGTGCTCCTCGTCCCACGTCTCACGCATACGCGAGACCAGGAAGACCTCGTAGTCCATCGAGAGCCCGAACAGCATCGCGAACAGGAAGATCGGGATCCACCCCTCGACCTGAGGGAACTGGTAGAGGCCGAACAAGTGCTTGCCGAGACCCCACTTGAAGAACACGACCAGCATTCCGTAGCTCGCGGCGACGGACAGCAGGTTCAGCAGGACCGCCTTCAACGGCAGGAGCACCGAGCGGAACGCGCGCATCAGCAGCAGGTACGTGAACACGAGCACCGCGAGCACGAGCCACGGAAACGCGGCGTAAGACTTCGTGAGGAAGTCGACCCCCTGGGGCGGGCCGCCGCCTGCGTAGACCCGGACGCTCGGTGGAAAGTTCGCATCCGGAATCATCGTGCCGCGTAGCCTGTGCACGAACGATTGGGCGGGCGCGTCGCCGTACTCGTGCTTGCCCGCGACGATCATCTGCCGGTAGCGGCCGCTCGGGTCGACGAAGCGCGGCCCGCTTCCCGTCTGCACGAAGGCGACCTCCGGGTCCGCCTCGAGCGAGGCACGCAGGCGCCCCAGCGCAGCCTGAACCCCGGGCGTCTGCGCCCCGGCGACGACGATCTGCGTCGGCGACAGCGCCCCAGGCCCAACCGCCGCACGCAGGATGTTCAGGCCGCGAACCGAGGAAGGGGTCTGCGGAATGCCCTGTGCCGAGCCGGGTGTGAGCTTCAACGCAAACACCGGCACTGCCGCGAGGAGGAGCACGCACGCGCCGATGCCGAAGAACGCGACGGGCCGCTGCATGATCCAGCGCGCGATGCGCGCCCAGAAGCCGTGCTCGACATCCCGCCCGGCGAAGTGCGGAAGCGGCACGCCCTTCCTCCGCAGCCAGTCGGCCGCGTGCGCGCGTTTCGTGCCGCGCCGGCCGTACACCGAGAGCAGCGCCGGTTGTAGCGTCGCCGCAGCCGCGATCGACACGAGCGGGATCAGGAACCCACCGACTCCCATCGAGCGGATGAACGGCAACGGCATGAACAGCAGCAGCGCCAGCCCGATCGCGACCGTTGCGCCGGAGAACAGTACGGCGCGGCCCGCGGTCGCCATCGTCCGCTCGATCGCGTCGTCCTTGCTGCCGCCACGCGCGAGCTCCTCGCGGAAGCGATACACGATCAGCAGCGAGTAGTCGATCGCGATCCCGAGCCCGATCAGCTGCACGAGGTTCGTCACGTACGTGGCCATCGTCAGGTGGTGCGCGACGATGTAGACGATCCCCAGCGTCCCGGTGATCGTCGCCGCGGCGAAGATGAAGGGAATCGTCGCGGCGAGCGAGAGACCGAATACCGCGATGAGCACCGCGAGCGCGATCGGCAGCGCGATCGACTCGCCGCGCGCGAGGTCGCGGCTGAAGATCGGGTCGAGGTCGCGCTGGATGGCCGGCTGGCCGGAAACGTAGGCGTCCACGCCGGGCGGCGCGCGCAGCACGCGGCGGATGTCGTCGGTATAGCCCTTCGCCTTGGCGAGGTTGAGCGTCGTGAGGATGCTCCCGTAGACCACGCCGCCGTTTGCGTCGCGCAGCTCTGTGGCCTGGCCCGTCGGAACGGCCTTCGCCGCCTCGCGAATGCTCCGTTCGAGCTTCAGGCGGACGCCGGCGGTGCCGTTACGGACCTTGTAGATGACCAGGAACTCCCCATCGCTCCGGTCGCCGAAGTGGTCCTGGAGGATCGACCGCGCGCGCTCGGAGTCCGAGCCCGGAACCGTGAACGTGTTCGAGAGCAGGGCGGGCAGCTTCGACGTCGCAACGGCGCCGAGAAGCAGGATTACGAGCCACGCGGCGAGAATCGGCCAGCGGAAGCGCAGCACGACGCGGGTCCACCCGACCATGCCTCAGACAGTAGCCACCGGGGTAGGCTGAAATCGTGGAGAAGCGCCGCGACTTCGAGCACGCCGCCGAGGAGATCGAGCAGCTCTTCGCGGATCTCTGGCAGGTCTTTCCGTTCTCGCGCAGCCTGCGCCGCGGCTATCGGCCGGAGGTGGACGTCTACCGCAGCGAGGACCCTCCCACGCTCACCGTGCAGATCGAGCTGCCGGGCGTCGATCCCGAAGACGTGCGGCTGGTCGCGTCGCCGCAGACGTTGTTGATCGCGGGCGAGCGCCGCCGCCCCAAGGCGGGGGGCCACTACCAGCAGATGGAGATCGAGTACGGACCGTTCCAGCGGCAGGTCACGCTTGCCGAGGACATCGACCCGGAAGAGGCGACGGCGTCCTACGAGCGCGGGATGCTCACGGTGCGTCTGCCCATCACCCCACGCCCGACGCCGCGGGAGAGCGTGTCGATCGTGGTGAGGACCTCCCGGTGACGGAGCTGATCGAAGAGGCGACCGAGCAGAACGCCGACGACCTGACGTTCCCGGCCACGCTGCCGGTTCTGCCGCTGAAGGACACGGTCGTGTTCCCGGGGTTCCCGACACCGCTCGCCATCGGGCAGGAGCGCTCGATCAAGCTCGTCGAGGACGTCGTCTCGGGCGACCGAACGCTCGCACTCGTCACGGTCGAGAACGACGAGGCGGAACAGCCCGGCTGGGCCGACCTGTACCGGGTCGGCACGGCGGCCGTCATCCACAAGATGATCAAGGTTCCCGACGGGACGCTGCGCATCCTGGTGGAGGGGCTGCGCCGAATCGGGCTCGAGCAGACGGTCCAGGACGATCCGTATCTCGTCGGCGAGTTCGCGGAGCTGCCGGACGAGCTCGAGGAGACGCGCGAGGTCGAAGCGCTCACGCGCAACGTGCAGAACCTCTTTGCGCGCGTGATCGGGCTGGTGCCGTACCTGCCTGAGGAGCTCCAGGTCGCGGCGGCCAACGTCGAGGACCCGAGTGCGCTCTGCAATCTCGTTGCGTCGACACTGCGCCTGAAGACGGAGGAGAAGCAGAAGCTGCTCGAGGAGCGCGACGTCGAGGCGCGGCTGCGCGAGATTTCGTCGATCCTCAACCGCGAGCTGGAGGTGTTCGAGCTCGGCTCCAAGATTCAGTCGCAGGTGCAGGAGGAGATGGAGAAGGGGCAGCGCGAGTTCTTCCTGCGGCAGCAGCTCAAAGCCATTCAGGACGAGCTCGGGGAGGGAGACGCCGACCAGGCGGAGCTCAACGAGCTACGCACCCGCTTCGCGGAGCTCGAGCTCCCGGAGGAGGTTCGAAAGGCCGTCGACCGCGAGCTGTCGCGGCTGGAGAAGATCCCGTCCGCGGCGGCCGAGCACGGCGTCATCCGGACGTACCTCGACTGGCTCGTCTCTCTGCCGTGGAACACGGCGACGGAGGACAACCTCGACCTGAAGAACGCGCGCGCCGTTCTCGACACCGACCACTACGACCTGGAGAAGGTCAAGGACCGCATCCTCGAACACCTGGCCGTTTCGAAGCTGAAGAACGACCTCTCGGGGCCGATCCTCTGCTTCGTCGGCCCGCCCGGCGTCGGCAAGACGTCGCTCGGCCAGTCGATCGCACGTGCGCTCGGCCGCAAGTTCGCGCGGCTTTCCGTCGGC
>JBKOVW010000323.1:0-2769 GCA_046724095.1 Actinomycetota bacterium
GTGCCCGAGGGCGGATGTGACACGATTTCTCGCGTGATTCCCACGCGCGAGGCCACGACAACGACGCCCGCGACGGAGGCCTCGGCCGAGCCCGTCATCGGCGGGCCGCGGTGGCCTCCTGCTGTCGCGCTACTTGCCTTCATAGCGTTGAACATCGCCATTCGCGCCTGGCTTCCGAATCAGGGAGCGGTGCGCGTGCCGTGGCTCTTTCCGTCAATCGAGGCCGTGCTGCTGATCGCGCTCCTCGCGGGTGACCCGAGCCGTATGGCCAGGCGCACGCCGTGGGCCCGTCGTGTTGCGCTCGCGCTCGTCGTCCTGCTCGTCGCCGCCGCGCTGTGGGCGACCGTGCTGCTTGTCTACGACCTGATCAAGGGAATCGGGGTGACGAAGTCGCCGACCGAGCTGCTCGCGTCGGGAGCACTGATCTGGCTCGGCAACAACCTCTCGTTCGCGTTGCTCTACTGGTTGATGGACAGTGGCGGGCCGATCGCGCGCGCACGCGCATCGGTTCCGATCGACTTCGCCTTCACGCAGCAAATGAGCCCGGAGCTCGCCCCGCCCGGCTGGCGGCCCGTCTTCCTCGACTACCTCCACCTCGGCTTCACCAACGCGACCGCCTTCAGCCCGACGGACGTGATGCCGCTCACCCACCGTGCGAAGTACACGATGCTGGTCCAGTCGACGGTTGCGCTCGCGCTCTTCGGCCTCATCGTGGCGCGGGCCGTCAACGCCTTCGCTTGAGCCGTTAGCGGACTACGAACGTGACGCGGAACCGGCGCATGCTCGTTCGGTGACAGATCGCGCTGACGACGGCCTTGCTCCGGCGGCGTGCCGCGACCGTCCAGGCTCTATAGCCCGGGTACGAACTGCCACTCGTCCCGTTCCGCTGAGCGGCGCTTACGCCCAGAACGTCGAGTGACATTCCCGCACACTGGCCCAGACGAGTGAGGCTGCCGGGTAGCGCTGGGTGCGACGGACGATAGGTACGATCGAAGTTAGTCCACCGGAGGCTCACGTGCCCTCACACAGCGTAGTCGTCGGTCTTTGCATCTCGGCCGTTGCGGCGACGGCGGCGCACGCCTCCTCGCCTGAGGCGAGCCGGGTTCGAGACTGCCGCCCCGGCGAGGTCAAGCACGGGGTCGTCGCTTTCACTCGCGCTTTCAACACCGGCGACATCCGGAAGCTCGACGGTCTGTTCGCGCGAAAAGGCACCCACGGGAAGCCGGGCTTCCAGTGGTACTCGACCGGTCCTCCGGGTGCCCGCTTCGGCAGCGCGGCCACGAACCGCTCGACTCTGATGTCCTACTTCGCCGCCCGCCATCGAGCTCACGAGCGACTCAAGCTCCTGCAACTGAGCGGAGGGAACGCGGACGACAACGCCTATGCCGACTTTGCGTTCCACATCCTGCGGCAGGCGCGTGGCCTGCCGGCGACCGCCTTCGAAGGCAAGGGCGCATCGATTTGTTCTCGTTACGGCGCCCGGATCGCCGTTTGGGCGATAGGCCCTCCCGTCTCTCGCTGACCGGATGCCGCCCGATGAGCCGGCGGCCCAGGTGACATTCCCGCACGCTGGCCCGGCCGAGCGCTTACGTCTCGGCGTCGGCTTTGCCTTCTCCAGTAGTCCACGGGGCTGCTTCGTCCACGGCGCTGCTTCGTTTGACGACGATGTCGACTGCGTCGTCGGCTGTCCAGACCCAGATCATGTCGCTGTCCGGGTAGACGACGGCACCGACCGTCGCTGCCAGCGAGGAGAACATCGCGACGCGGGCGGTTGACTCGCTGTTGTTCCGCACGAGGTGTGCTCCGGCGGGGCCGGAGGGAAAGAAGACGACGTCCCACGGCTCGAGCTGGTCCTCGCCGCCCGGATGCCGGAGGGTTGGCGTGCCTGAGACGACCAGGAGCCACTCCTCGTCTGGATTTTCGTAGTGGTAGGGGCCAATAGCCTGGCCGGGGGGTAGCTCGTAGACGCTGAGCCCGGTGCGGGCCGCCCCGAACAGCGTTCCAACCCGGGTGCTGTTCCGGCGGAAGCCGTCAGGCAGCTGTGGACGCGGATCGCATGTGATAGTGGCGAGGTTCGCTCGCCGAACCGGGTCAGTGCTCATCAGGACTCCTTTCGTAGGGGCTTGACCAAGAGACTGGCGTGGCCCCTCAGCCGATCCGCTCCGCCAGCTCGACGATGATCCCATCAGGGCGCTGCGACCGAGACGATCACGCGTTCGGACAACTCCGCTAGTCAGCCCACCAGTCGCGCTGACCATCGACGTCTTCGCGCGGATCCTCGCCGAGGTTGGGCGCGCCGATCACGAGGATCTCGAGGCCCTCTGGCCCGGCCTCGTAGCCTCGCCACGTACCGGGCGGGACGCGCACCGCGTCCCATTCCTTGAGCTCGACGATCTCGTCGTCGACCTTCATCCGCCCGCTCCCGCGCACGACCATGTACACCTCCTCTTGCTTCTTGTGCGTGTGGCCGTACGGAAAGCGATAGCCGGGCGGGACGCGCTGGTAGCTCAGGCCGGATTTCTGGAGCTCGAGTGCCTTGGTCGCCGCGCGGAACTCCAGGTCCGGCGCGCCGTCGAACCTCGGGCCGATGTCCTCCAGATCCTCCTTGATGTTCCTGAGCGTGAACGGCACGGCGCAATCCTATGGCGTCGTTCCGCGGGCGCTGGCCCAGCCGAGGCGCCCGTGTCTCATGACCCCGATTCGCTTGCGTGCGGGCTGGGGCTGAACAGCTTCCAGTGCCCCTCGGACACGACTTCGACGGTGCCGTCG
>JBKOVW010000192.1:0-5341 GCA_046724095.1 Actinomycetota bacterium
GGCACGATCGGCAGTCAGATCCTCGTGGCGAAGAACGGCGATCTGCTCAACTTCTTCGATGAGTTCCTGATCCACAAGAACGCCGACAAGTCGCGGGGTGAGTGGATGTCCGTCATCCGGTCGACGGACAAGGGCGTGACCTGGTCGAAGAATTCGCTCAAGATCGCGCCGAGCCGCGAGCGGGTCGCATTCGATCCCGACACCGGCCGGAACATCCGCGCGGAAGGCGGGCTGCCCGAGGTGGCGATCGACCGCGCGAGCGGTGCGCTGTACGTCGTCTGGCAGGACGCGAGCTTCAGCGGCGTCGACGAGATCGCGTTCTCGATGTCTACGGACAACGGGCAAACATGGTCGATGCCGATCAAGGTCAATCAGACGCCGCGGAGCTCCACCGCCGCGAACCAGCAGGCGTTCGTCGCCGGAGTTCACGTCACGCCGAACGGAACCGTCGCGGTCACGTACTACGACTTCCGGAACAACGACGGAAGCCCAGGCGTGCCGACCGACTACTGGATCGTGCACTGCCACTCGAACTGCACGAACGCGGCGAGCTGGACGGGCAACGAGAACCGTTTGACGTCTACCTCGTTCGACATCGAGCAGGCGCCGGCAGCGCGTGGACCGTTCGGCTACTTCCTCGGCGAGTACGAGGGGTTGACGAACATCGGCAACAGGTTCGCGCCCGTCTTCGTGGCCGTGAACAACGGCAACGCGGGTAATCGGACGGACGTCTTCTCGACGAACGTCGGCTGAGCAGGGGCTGCGGGGGACCCGTCATACGGGTCCCCCGCAGCGGCTTACGATCGATCTAAGCTCTCGAAATGCTGTTGCTCGGCGGGATTCTCCTCGCCGTGTTCGTCGTCCCCTGGCCGTGGGGGATCTTCGCCGTCATCGCCGGTGCGCTGCTCGACATCGGCGAGTCGTTTGCGTTCCTGAGGTGGTCGCGGCGGCGCAAGTCGCCCGTCGGCGCGGAGGCGCTGGTCGGTCGGACGGCGGTCGTCGTGACGCCGACGCAGGTCCGCGTTGCCGGTGAGCTTTGGGCGGCGCGCAGCGACGACCCCCTGCGCGTGGGCGAGGAGGTCGTCGTGCGCGCCGTCAACGGACTGACGCTGGTGGTCGGGTGATCAGCCCGCGGGCGTGATCGTTCCGAAGAGCCCGTGCGACTCGTCGTCCGGGCCTGCGGTGAAGAACAACGTGTCCGGGTTGCCGTTCGAGCCGGCGTTCCCGAACTCCAGCGCCCACAGTCCGTCGATCACGAGCTTCCCGCCGGATGTGTCACGCAATGTCCCGCGGTGCTCGAAGCCGGCGGCGGTCTCCTCGTAGGCGTTGATCTGCCCGTCGCCGAAGTTGCCGACGAGCAGGTCGCCCGCGAAACGGCCGAACGTACCGGGCGCCGGCGCAAGGCCCCACGGAGCGTTGAGCTGGCCGTGCTGCGCGACTCGTGCCAGCCGGTTTCCGGCGAGGTCGTAGGCGTCGACGAAGCCGCGGCCCTCGCCGGCGACCTCGTCGGCGGCGTCGGCGTCCTGCTTCGCATACGACACGAAGACACGCGAGCCGATCGTCTGGATTCCGAACGGTGCGTACCCGTCGGGCAACATCGGGTCGACGAACGAGCCCTCGGGCGTCACGTTCTGCCACGCCCCGTTGAAGACGTCCACGCGCGCGTTGTGGAAGTCAGCCGCGTACAGCAGCGGGTTGCCGGGCGTCGGCTGCGAAATCGCGAGTCCCTTGTAGATCGCGCCGGGCCCACCGTGCGCGGTGACGAGCGCGGCAGTCGAGCCGCCCCGCCATGCTCGGATCATCCCGTCCTCGCTGGCGAAGATGAAGTTGGCGGGTCCCAACGTCGTCGGGCTGGCGGTCGTCCCGACCTGGAACTGTCCCGCGATTCCCGCGAAGACCGTTCCGGTCGGGCCGCCGTCGACGCCGACGACGAGCGGCTGGGCCGCAGGTTGCGGCACACCGGCCGCGTTGTAGAGCGTCGACAGGTCTGTGCCGTTGTCGGCGACCCACCACGGGCTTGTGGCGCTGCGGGTCAGGCCCCAGGCGTTGACCAGGTGCGGATCCGTCACGGCGGCCGCTCCCGGAACGTCGGAGACGAGCGGCGTGACCGTGTACGAGCCTTCCGGTGGTGCCGCTACGAGCGGCGCCCCGGCCGCAAGCGCAAGAGTCGAGACCGTGGCTACGAGCGTGAGGCGCAGTATCCATCTGCGCATGACCTCATCCCCCCTCGGTGTCGCTTTTAGTGCCCAAAAAGGTCCATACGAGAGAGAGGACGGGGCGGTTTTCCTGGTGTACAACCCTTCCTGTGATCGCAGTCGTCGGAGCGGGGCCCGCCGGCCTGGCTTGTGCGGCGATGCTGCGGCGCCGCGGGCAGCGCGTCGTCGTGCTCGAACGCGGCGAGATCGCCGCCGCCTGGACGACTCGCTACGACCGCCTCCGTCTGCATACCGTGCGTTGGCTGTCGTCCCTCCCGGGCTATCGAATGCCTCGCGCCTTCGGGAAGTGGCCGTCGCGCGACGGCGTGATCGAGTATCTGCGCCGCTATGCGCTCCGTGCCGGAGTCGAGATCAGGACCGGTGTCGCAGTCGAGCGCGTGGTCCGGGCCGGGGCCGGTTGGAGGCTGGTCACGAGCGCGGGCGAGATCGCCGCGGAGCGAGTCGTCATTGCAACCGGCCACAGCAACGTGCCTTACCTTCCGCGCTGGCCCGGGGCCTTCGCCGGGGAGCTCGTGCACTCGGCGGAGTACCGGAACCCGGAGCCGTACGCAGGACGCCGCGTGCTGGTGGTGGGCGCCGGAAACTCCGGCGCCGAGATCGCAGTCGACCTGGCCGACGGCGGTGCCGCCGAGGTCTTTCTCGCCGTGCGCACGCCGCCGAGCATCGTGCGCCGCGACACGCTCGGCGTGCCGAGCCAGGTGCTCGGAATCGCGACCGCGCACCTTCCCGTTGCGGTCGTCGACCGAATCGCGAGCACGATCCGGCGCCTCTCGATCCCGGATCTGGCTCCCTACGGCTTGCCGGCTCCGCACCGTCCCTATTCGGAGTTCCTTCGTCGCCGCGTGATCCCGATTCTCGACGTCGGGCTCGTCGACGCGGTGCGGCGAGGCCGCGTTCGCGTCGTTCAGGCGCTCGATCGCTTCGACGACCGTGTCGCGATCCTCGCCGACGGGACGCGGCTCCGGGTCGACGCCGTCATCGCCGCCACCGGGTATGTCCCGGCGCTGGAGCCCCTTGTGGGACAGCTCGGAGTTCTCGATGACCGTGGAGAGCCGGTCGTTCACGGAGCGCAGGAGCATCCGCGGGCGCCCGGCCTCCACTTCGTCGGCTACCAGGTGACCCTCGGCGGCGCGTTCCGCCTTGCCGGCATCCAGGCGAAGCAGCTCGCTCGGGCCGCGTCGGCGGCATGATCGCGGAGCTCCTCGCCGCGGCCGCGATGTGGCAGAGCGATACGCCCATGCCCGTCCCCCGCTCGGAGGTCGCCGGCGCCGAGTGGCGCGGCTACATCGCGGTCGTCGGCGGATATCTCGCGGATGGCCGCTCGAGCCCGCGCGTCGATCTCTTCAACTCGCGCATCGGCGAATGGACGCGCTTGCCCGATCTGCCGCTCGCGGTGAACCATGCGATGGCCGCGGCCGGAGGCGGCCGACTCTACGTCGTGCACGGGCGGCACGCGTTCGTCTATGACCTGGGGCGCTGGCGCCGCCTACCGTCGCCGCCGTTCTCCCGCGTCGCAGGCGGCGCTGCGGTCGTCGGCAACACGCTCTACGTGATCGGCGGGGTGGGGCAGAACGGCGTCGCGCGGTCCGCGCTCGCCTACGACGTGCGCCGTCGGCGCTGGCGCCCGCTTCCGGCGCCGCGTCCGTTTCGCGAGCACCTCGGCGTGACGACGTTGCAGGGACGCATCTACGTCGTGGGTGGGCGCGCGAACGGGCAGACGTTCGCGACGGTGCAGCGCTGGCAGCCGCGGCGACACCGTTGGCAGTTGCTTGCGCCCTTGCCGGAGCCGCGCGGAGGCACCGCTGCCGGGTCAGCCTACGGCCTGATCGTTTCTGCCGGCGCCGAGTCGGCCGCCGGGACGAGTGCGGCGGTATACGCGTACTCGCCGCGCGAGAGACGGTGGCGCCGGCTCCCAGACCTGCCGACGGCGCGTCATGGCCTGGCTGTCGTCGGAGAAGGCGCGACGATCCACGTCATCGGCGGCGGACCGCAGCCGGGGCTGTCTGTCAGCGCCGCGAACGAGTCGCTGCTGCTAACCGACTGAGCCGAGAACGGCACTGACGGCGGCGATGATCACGCCCCCGAGCGTCACCGACGCGAGCGCGCGCACGAAGTTGACCTCGAAGAAGCGCCAGCGCAGCCAGGCGAGCACCACGAGCTCCAGCGCGACGACGATGATCGCCGAGATGATCGCCGCCTTGTAGTGAGGGATCAGGAACGGCAGCGTGTGCAGGATGCCGCCAACGAACGTGCCGACGCCCGTGATCGCGCCGCGCACGAGCGGGTTGCCGCGACCGGTGAGCTCGCCGGTGTCGGAGAGCCCCTCCGAGAACCCCATCGAGATGCCCGCGCCGATCGCCGTCGCAACGCCGGCGATGAACGCGTAGTGCGGCTTGTGCGTCACGATCGCGACCGAGAAGATCGGCGCCAGCGTCGACAGCGACCCGTCGATCAGACCGATCATTGCGGGCTGCACCCGTTGCAGAAGGAAGGCGTGCTGCTCTGGCATTAACTAGAGTGTATCAAACGAGTGGCAAGTTGGCAGAACATAAGGCACTCCTGACAAACGCCGTCAGGGGAGCCTGACGTGCGGCTGAAGCTAACCGTCGAATACGACGGCAGCGGCTTCCGCGGCTGGGCCGCTCAGCCCGAGCTCCGTACCGTCGAGAGCGAGGTTCGGTCTGCGCTCGGCTCCGTGTTCGGGGCGTTCGACAACCTGGCGGTCGCCGGTCGCACGGACACGGGCGTGCACGCGCTGGGCAACGTCGTCAGCGTCGACGTCGAGGGCGGCGCGCCGGCGGAGCGCAGCGCCGAGGCGCTGAACACCACGTTGCCTGCGGATGTTGCCGTGGTCGCGGCGGAGGCCGCCGCACCGGACTTCCACGCGCGCCACTCGGCGCGCTCGCGCAGCTATCGCTACCGCATCTGGCGTCGACGGGCGCCCTCGCCGTTCGAGCAGAGACGCTCGTGGTGGTATCCGCGGCCGATCGAGGAAGAACGGCTGCAGGATGCCGCCGACCTCCTGGTCGGGGAGCACGATTTCCGCGCGTTCACGCCGACTGAGACGCAGCACGAGGTCTTCAAGCGCAACGTCATGAGTGCGCACTGGCATCACCGCGGCGACA
>JBKOVW010000055.1:0-4586 GCA_046724095.1 Actinomycetota bacterium
GCGCGCATGAACGCGGCCACGACGTCGAGGTTCCACTCAGTGATCTCCCCGGCCTCGCGCCAGAGATCGGTCAGGCGGAGGTCGATGTCGAGCTCGAGCAAATCGATACGTGACGGCTTATTGGCCATGCAGCGAGGGTACGAAGGGGGTCGGACGGAGTACCGTTGGCGCCGTGGCTCAGCTCCATTACGGCCCGGCCCGTGTCCCATCGCGAGAGAGCCCGAAGGAGGCGATCGAGCTCCTCCAGGAGCGCGGGTTCACCGCCTGCGAGATCGACTTCGAGGGCAAGTTCTGGATGGATTATCCGTGGGCGGAGCGGTTCGGGGAGCTCGCGCGCGACGCGGACATCGTCCTCTCCGTCCACGCTCCGATCGCCGGCTTCATGGGCCACGCCGAGCGGGGCAAGAAGCTCAACATGGCCGTCGGGATGCTCGACCACTCGGCGGGCATCGCGAAGGCGGCCGGTGCCGAGCTCGTCGTCTTCCACCCCGGCTTCCTGCTCGGCCGCGAGCGGGCGGCGGCGATCGACTCCGTCGTCGAGCAGCTGGGCGAGCTGCGCGAGCGGCTGGAGAAGAAGGATCGCGCCGTCCCGTTCGGCGTCGAGATCATGGGACGAGTCCGTGAGCTCGGCACCGCCGACGACGTGTTCGTGATCTCCAAGCGCGCCGGCTGGGTCCGCCCCGTGCTCGACTTCGCGCACCTGCACGCCGTTACGGACGGCGCGTTCACGGAGACGAAGCGCTTCGTCGAGATCCTCGCGGGCGCAGACGCAGTGCTTCCGCCCGGTGCACCGTTCCACGTGCACTTTTCCGACATCGCGTTCGCGAACCGCAACGAGACGAAACATCTCCCCTACGGCGAGGGGACATTGCGGGCGGCGCCGCTCGGCGAGGCGCTCGCGCAGTTCGAACGCCCGGCGACGGTGATCACGGAGTCGCCCGACCTGGAGTCGGACCAGGCGATCCGAGACGAGCTCTACGCGGCCGTCGGGACCCGCTGAGCGAGCCGCGCGTCGAGCTCCGCGGCCTCGTCCGCGCGACCGCGCACGCGCAAGAACTCTGAATACGGCGGGACGATGTCGAGGAGGATGCGGCAATGCTCGCCTTCGCTGACGATGTCGAGCGCCTCACCGAACAGCGTCTCGGCTTCCTCGTGACGTCCCTGCGCGGCGCGGATCTGCGCAAGCGCGATGCGCGTGGTCGCGCGTGACGCCGTGTCCTCCGGGCTGACGGTCTCGCGCGCGGCGAGCGCGAACTTCTCCGCCTCGTCGACATGGCCTTGCTCGAGCAGGAGCTGCGCGAGGTAGCGCTGGCTCTCGCACAGCATGCCGCGCTCCTGCATCGGCGCGAGCAGGCGGATCGACTCGCGCAGGAGCTTCTCGGCCTTCTCGGGATGGCCTGTCTCCCAGGCGACGATTCCGAGGTCTTTCGAGATCCAAGCGATGTCGGAAGCAGATGCCGCCTCGCGATAGAGCTCGAGCGCCTTCGTCAGCCACCCCGCCGCTCCCTCGTGGTCGCCCTGGACGCGCAGGAGTGAGCCCTTCATCGCAGCGGCGTTCGCGCGGGCGACGATGCTGCCGCTGTGCTCGGCGAGCTCGAGCGCACGGTCGACGAGCGGGGCCGCCTTGGCCTCTTCCATGCGGCCGATGTGGATGCCGGCGAGCTGCAGCGCCGCCTTCGCCTCGTGATCCTTGCGGCCGGCGGCCTGCGCTTCCTCCAGCGCCTGTTGCTCGAACTCCTCGGCCTCGGACAGCCGCCCCTGCCACTTAGCCACTCGTGCACGGCGATCGAGTGCGCTGAAGCGACCTTCATGGTCGTCGGGCTCGACGACGGCCAGCGCCTCGTCCGCGAGCTCGACCGCGCGCACGAACTCGCCGTCGAGCGACGCGACCGTTTCCGCGAGTGCTGTCAGCGCACGCGTCTGCAGATCACGCGCGCCCGCCTCGGCGGCCTCTGCGGCGACAACGCTCATCTCGTCGCGCACCGTCGGCAGGTCGCCGAGCTGCGACGCGGCCCGCGCAGCGAGGTAGCGACGCTCGAGCGTCGGCTCCAGCTCGAGCGAGCGCAGCAGCAGCTTGCGGGCGGACTGGTTGGACTCGAGCGCGAGCGCACGCTTGCCCGCCGCGTGCAGCGCCTTCGCGGCCGTTTTCGCGAGCTCCGCCGGCGGCTTGCCGTCGAGCTCGGCATACAGCGTGCAGGCCTGGTCGAGGTGGTAGGCGCGGATCTCGAGCAGCTCCTTGTCGGCCTTCTCGCGCAGCCACTCCGCGAAGCGCGTGTGGTACTCCGCACGGCTCGACTTCGACAGGCCGCCGTAGGCGACCTCGCGGATCAGGACGTGCTTGAAGCGGTACGCCGTCTCGCCGCTGATCGTCGAGCGCTCCTGCCGCGTGATCAGGTCGCGCAGCAGCAGGTCGTCGAGCATGTCGTCGAGCTCGTCCGCGTCGTACTCGGCGGAGAGATGGTCGAGCGCGCCGGCGAAGAACGTGCGCCCCATCACGGAGCCGCGTTGCAGCAGTACCTTCTCGCCCGCCGGGAGGCGGTCGATGCGCGCGCCGATCAGCGCCTGCAGCGTGTCGGGAATGCGGTCGCCGCCGTCCGCGCCCTCCTCGAGAAGCATGCGCACGGTCTCCTCGACGAAGAGCGGGTTGCCCTCCGTCTTCTCGAGCAGGCGCGACGTGACGTGCTCCGAGACCTCGTGCTGCGCGAGCAGCGCCGCCGCGAGCTCCTCGCTCTCCTCGCGCGCGAGCGGTTCGAGCTCGATCGCGGTCGAGCGGATGCGCCCGCCGCCCCAGCCCGGGCGGACGTCGAGCAATTCCGGCCGCGCGAGGCAGAGGATCAGCAGCGAGCGCTCGCGCACCCACTGCGCGAGGTGGTCGATCAGCTCGAGCAGGGGCTCCTCGGCCCAGTGGATGTCTTCGAAGACCATGACCAGCGGCTGGACGTCGGCGAGCTCGTCGACGAACTCCCGCGCCGCCCACGCGATCTCCGGTTGCCCGCGCTCGCCCTCGACGGCGTCCATCACGCCGGAGGCGAGGCCGAGCAGCTCGGCGATCGCCTCGTCGCCGCAGCACTCGATGAGCTTCTCGCGCGCGGTCTCCATCGGGTCGTCGTCCGTGATCCCGGCGGCGGCCTTGACCATCTCGGCGAGCGGCCAGTACGTGACGCCTTCGCCGTACGGAAGCGCCCGTCCGCTGAGGATCGTGACGCCCTCGACGCCAGCGAGGAACTCGCGCAGCAGCCGGCTCTTCCCCACGCCGGGCTCGCCGTAGATCGTGAACACGTGCGGGCGCTTGTCGCGCATCGTCCGCGACAGCGTGTTCTCGAGCAGATCCAGTTCTGACTCGCGGCCGACGAACGGCGCCGAGATCGTGACACGCTGCGGGCCGCCGTCGACGGCCGCCACGGCGCGGTACGCGCCGATTGGCCGCCGGAACCCGCGCAGCTCCAGCGGGCCGATGTCCTCGCTCTGGATTCGCGCCTCCGTGAGGCGGTGAGCGGCCTCGCCGATCAGGATCTCGCCCGGTCCGGCGGCCTGCTGGAGGCGTGCCGCGACGTTGACCGCCTCGCCGGTGGCGAACGTCGAGTCGGTCTCGTCGACGACGACCTCGCCCGCCTCGATGCCGATCCGCGCCTCGATCCCGTGGTCGTGCGCGTTGGCCATGATCCCGAGCGCCGCGCGCACCGCGCGCTCGGCGTCGTCCTCGTGCGCCTGCGGGATGCCGAACGCCGCCATGACGGCGTCGCCCGCGAACTTCTCCACGGTGCCGCCGTGCGTCTCGATGCAGCCCGAGACGGCGTCGAACCACGCCGTCACGCGCCGGCGCGTGACCTCAGGATCCTGGGCCGAGACGAACTCCGTCGAGCCGACGAGATCGGCGAACAGAACTGTCGCAAGCTTGCGTTCCACACCTGAATTCTAGGTGCGGGGGCTGATGCGACCGCGGACTTCGAGGGCCGCCCGAAGGCGGCCCTCGATCGTCGTCAGAATCCGAACGCCGCGCGAGGAACCGTCGCCAGCACCTGCTGCTGGTAGTAGACGGCGGTTCCGCCGGTGTCCTGCGGATAGTGCGTCGTCACGGACAGCGCATAGATGTTCTGACCGGAGACGGCCAGTCCGAAGTAATCGCCGATGAACCCGCGGCCCCGCGGACAGGGGTCGTTGTGGCCGGCGCACGGGTACTGGCTGATCCCGTCGACCTTTTGGCCCGGCTGGTCCGGATCCCAGATGAAGGTCGAGATGTCCGCGTTCGAGCCGACCGGCTGAGCCCCGCTCGCGGATCCTGTATCGCGATACGCCTGCAGCGAGACCGCGACGCAGGTGTTCGCCGCGCCCCGGTGCGCCGGCAGGATCGACGCGTCGTTCGGACACGCCTCGCGCCGGTCGTAGAACGCCACTGCGACAGCGTCGCCGTTGGCCGCGACGGACGGCTGGAACTGGTCCGACGAGCCGGTGTCGGCGTCGTCGTTCACGAGCTGCGGATCCGACCAGGTGAAGCCGCCGTCGGCGGTCTGGGTGAGGTAGACGTCCGACGTCCCGGCCGCGGGGTCCCAGTTCTCATAGACCAGATACGCATGACCGGGGTGCGT
>JBKOVW010000234.1:0-4589 GCA_046724095.1 Actinomycetota bacterium
GCTTCATCGGCTCGCCGGCGATGAATCTCCTGCCGCAAAACGGCAAGGTCGCGGGCTTCCGTCCGGAGCACGTCGACATTGCCGGGGACGGCGAGGGCATTCGGGCACGTGTCGAGGTCGTCGAGGACATCGGCGCCGACGTGTACGTCTTCTGCAGCGCCGACGTCGACGGCGAGCAGATGCGCGTGGTCGCGCGCACCGACGTGCGGAGCGCGCCGCAGCAGGGCGAGCGGGTCTCGCTCCGCCCCCGCCCCGACGAAGCGCATCTCTTCGACGCCGAGACCGGCGAGCGCCTCACGGATTCCTGACACTCGTCGGATAGCGTCCGCCGCGCGGATGGCCGTCCCGCTCCAGAGCGACGTTCCCACCTTCCTCGCGCCGGCGCACGACCGGCTCGAGTACGTGCCGGGCAGCATCGTCGTCCGCGTGCACGAGGACGTGCGCGAGCCGTTCGACTACCTCGAGCGGGAAGCGGGCGCGCACACGGTCGAGACGCTCGATGGGGACATGGCGGTCGTCTGGCTCGACGACCGAGAGGTCTCGCCTGACCTGCTGCGCACCGTCGAGTCGTCGCCCGCGATCGCGTTTGCCGAGCGCCTTCCGGCGCGCTGGCTCTCGGCCGTGGAGACGGCGGATCCCCGCCACAACCGCCAGTGGGGCCTGCGCGCGATTAGCTGGTTCGACGCCGACGTGCCGGCTGCCGAAGAGGTGACGGTCGCGATCTGCGACACCGGCGTCGACGAGGCGCACCCGGATCTCCAGGGGGTCGTCTCCTCCTACGACCACGAGGGTGCGACTGCGACGGACATCGTCGGCCACGGGACGCACGTGAGCGGCATCGTCGCCGCGCGTAGCGACGACGTTGCCGGTGTCGTCGGCGTCGCCCGCTGCCGCGTGGCGATGTGGAAGGTGTTCCCGGACGAGCCGACTGCCGGGAACTTCTACGTGGACGGCACGCGTTTCCTCCGCGCGCTGAACGCCGTCGCCTCGTCAGGCGCCAAAGTGCTGAACCTCTCGCTCGGCGGGACGCAGTCGTCGCAGGCGGAGCAGATTCTGTTCGACCGGCTCGAGCGCGCCGGCGTCACGGTCGTTGCCGCGATGGGGAACGAGTACGACCACGGCAACCCGGTGGAGTATCCGGCTGCGTACGACCACGTCCTTGCGGTCGGCGCCGTCGCAGAGACGAACCGGCGCTCGGTGTTCTCGAACACCGGCGCGCACATCGGCCTCGCCGCGCCCGGCTCGAACGTGCTGTCGACCCTGCCGACGGCGGCGTCGTCGGTCCGCGCGGACACCCGCTACGCGTCGTGGAGCGGGACGTCGATGGCGACGCCGCACGTCGCGGCGGCGGCCGCGATCGTCGCAGCGGGCCATCCCGACTGGACGCCGGCGGACACGAAACGGCACCTTCAGGCGCGTGCGGCGAAGGTCGCCGATATGGGGGGCAAGAGCTTCACGGACGAGTTCGGCGCCGGCCTGCTCGACATGGCCTCGTTGCTCGCGTCAGACTGAGCAGCGGTGTGAAGATCCAGTTCAAGCTGCGCGAAGGCGCGACCCTCGACGTCGCCGGCGCCGTGCCGCTCTTCCCCGACGAGGACGACCCCGAGCTCGCTTCGCTCTACGTCGTCGAGCTGCCGGACGACGAGGCGGAGGAAACACTCAGGTCGCTGCAGCGCTCGAGCGCGGTCGAGTTCGCCGAGCCGCAGGCCGAGCGGGGCCTGCATCGATGAAGACGGTGCTGATCGTGGACGACTACCAGCCGTTCCGCGACAGCGCGCGCGGGCTGCTCGAGGGCGGCGACTTCGACGTGATCGGCGAGGCCGAGGACGGGCACGCCGCGGTGCGCCTGGCGGAGGAGCTCCGCCCCGACGTCGTCCTGCTCGACGTGCACATGCCGGATCTCGACGGCTTCGAGGTGGCCAGGCGGCTCGCGGTGCTCGAATCGCCGCCCGTGGTGGTGCTCACATCGAGCCGAGACGACTACGCGCCGCTCGTCGCAGGCAGCGCCGCACAGGCGTTTGTCCGCAAAGATGCGTTGTCCGCCGAGACCCTCGCTGCGGCCCTAGGCTGACGCGACCTCGGCGAAGGTCGGAACCTCTTCGCGCGCCTTCTCGCGGTGCGCCGCGGCGTCGGGCGAATCGTCGAACCGCGACAGGTACTCGAGGATGTCGTCCTCGCCGCACACCGGGTCGCCGTGGTCCGGCACGAGCACCGGGATCTCATTGGTGCCGACGTGCTGCCGCATCTGCTGGCGGTCGTCCGGGTCGGCGGGGACCTGCCGCGCCCAGAAATCGAGGCCGAGCTCGGTCAAGCGCTGCCGCACCTTGTGGGAGTGCGGGCACCATTCGGCCTGGTAGAGCTCCACGAGATCGGCTTTCCGCCTGCAGGATTCACTCAAACGCGTTAGCCCGTTCGGGGGTAGACGAGTGGCTCGGTGCTGACGACTCTTTGCCTGGAGAAACTGCGGCAATGAGCTTGTTCGAGACGACCACGGCGGCGGCGCCCGCGGCGCCGGCGATTCCCCCGTACAGCACGGCCGAGATGCGGAGCTATCCGCTCGGCACGCTCGTCGTGCGCGCCGGCCTGATGCCGCTCGAGACCGTCAACCGTGCGCTCGCGGAGGCAGCGGACACGGGTCGCCGGCTCGGCGAGGTACTGCTTCAGTACGGACTGCCCGAGCGCGAGCTGACGCGGCTGCTCGCCGCGCAGCAGGGGCAGGAGTTCGTCGATCTCGACGCCTACCCGATCGACCACGAGGTCGCATTCCTGCTGCCGCGGGCGACGGCCGAGATGTACTGCGCGCTCCCGCTCAGGCGTGACGGCGAATGCACCGTCGTCGCCGTGCCCGACGCCGACAACGCGTCGCATCTGACGCGGCTGCGCGAGGCGCTGCACGGGCCGGTCCGCCTCGTCACGGCTGCGCGCTCCGACATCAAGGACGCCATCGGGCGCGTGCACGAGCCGAAGGGGACGATCACGCAGATGGCCCTCGCCGAGGCGCGCGCGCAGGCCGCGCCGCAGCCGGCGACCGGGCCCGTCTACCGCGTCGAGGTGACGCTCGAGAGCGGGGCGACGCTGCTCGTCGCGGAGGCTTCAGACTTCGAGGAGGCGAAGGCAATCGGCATGCGCGTCATCGACGAAGCCGAGGCAGGCGGCACCGTCGCTGTCGGTGATGCCACCATAGACGGCAGGCAAGTAGTTTCCGTCGATGTTCTAGGCCGAAATTCGGCCTAGAACAGAGGTACGGCGCTTCGCGCGGAACGCGCGCGAGCCTAGCTCGCGCGCTCCTTGTCGGTCGGCGGCTGTTTCTTCCGTGCGGCGCGAGCATGCTGCGCGTGCTCGCGTCGCATCAGTCCGCCTCCGCGTAAGCCGCGCCTTGCGGCGGCTTACGCTCCGGCCTCTGTGGCGCAGTTGCTCGTTCGTTATAACCGCGGGCGTTGTTTGGCGTGCTGCGCGATTGTCTTCCACCTCTTTTTTCTCGCGGCACGAAGTCGCCGGTCCGTGCGGGCGGCGATTGACTCGAGCTCGCGCTGGAACTTTCGCCAGCTGCGCAGGCGGTCGAGCGCGAGCGTGCCGTTGTCGACCGCGGCCAGTACCGCGCAGCCCGGCTCGCGTGCATGGGCGCAGTCGCGGAAGCGGCATTCCGCGGCCAGCGCCTCGATGTCCTCGAACGCGGCACTTAGGTCGCCGTCCCAGAACTGCAGCTCGCGCAAGCCGGGCGTGTCGATCGCGAGAGCTCCGTCCGGGAGTTGCACCAGCTCGCGGTGAGTCGTCGTGTGGCGCCCGGTCCCGTCGGCGGCGATCGTGGCTGTGCGCATCACCTCGGCGCCGGCGAGCCGGTTCAGCAGCGTCGACTTCCCGACGCCCGAGGAGCCGAGCAGCACGACGGTGCGACCGGGGCGAAGGTGGGGCGCGAGCTCTTCGACGCCGACGCCCGTTAGGTTCGAGACCGGGTACACGGGCACGCCGATCGCGACGCTCTCCACCTGCAGCATCGCGCCGGCGACGTCGTCGCACAGGTCGGCCTTCGTCAGCACGACGACCGGCTCGGCGCCGCTGTCCCACGCCGTCGTGATGTAGCGCTCGAGCCGGCGCAGGCTGAAGTCGTCGTCGAGGCCCGCGAGCAAAAACGCCGTATCGACGTTCGCAGCCAGAACGTGCTCGTCCGACCCGAGCCCCGCGCGCTTCCGGATGAAGGCACTGCGTCGGGGAAGGATCGACGTAACGGTCTCCCCTCGGACGCCGACCCAGTCACCCACAGCCGGGATCGGCTCACCGACCTCGTGCTCGTAGAACAGGCGGCCGGCGGCGCGCGCCCGCAGCTCGCCGTCGGCGGTCCACACGACGTACGCACCGCGGTGCTGCGCGGCGACGCGTGCGGCGATGAGGTTGTCTTCGTGCAGCTGCTCGAATGCGGATGCCCAGCCGGCATCCCACCCGAGCTCGTCCAGAGCAGGCAAAACGAGTCTCCTTTGTGAGCGGGTGAAGCTCGAGACTCGCGCTAGTGCGGAACGGGTCCGGCTAGACGAAGAGCCGCGAGCTCTTCGAAAGGAGGCAAAGCGCAATCGTCATCAGAGTCGACCTCCTTT
>JBKOVW010000072.1:0-5240 GCA_046724095.1 Actinomycetota bacterium
GGCGCGTGCGGATCACGAGATACGGGCCGTACACGTGGCCTTCGAACTCCGCCGCCGGCTTCGGGAGCACGAACGCGATCGTCGACCGCTGCTCGGCATTGGTCGTGTCGCTGGCGTCGAACACCCAGATGCCGCGACCGAGCGGAGTGTGGATCCCTTTCAGCGCCGTCGCGAACAGCGCCGGGTCGGCGCGCGGCAGCACGTGGTCCGAGAAGGAGCGGTTCCGCTCCCACGCGCGCAGGAAGACGGGCTCGTAACCGAGCAAGACGTCGTCCGGCCGGCTTGCCGACGCGAGCCACGACGCCGCCGCGTCACGCGCATGCGCCTCGCCGGCGGGATCGCCGTCCAGGAGTTCGGGCGTCTTCGCGTGCGCCCAGCGCACCTCGGCGACGACGACGAGCGCCGCCGCCGCGGCCGCGACCGCCGCATAGGGAAGCCCGACCCGTGCAAGCGTCACGAGCGGAAGCGCCAGCAGCACGCTGTAGAACGGCAGCGCAAAGATCAGGTGACGTGCCTCTGGCGAGGTCGTCGAGCGGAGCGTCGCCACCGTGAACGCGAGCGCCGGCACGACGACCACGCAGGCAGTGAGCATCGCGGCGGCGCGGTTCCTGCGCACGAGCAGCACGGCGCCGGCGACGGCAAGCGCAAGGAGCGCGATCGCCCAGCCGTGGGCGTGCGAGCTGAAGTCGCCGGCGACCGACCACAGGTACCGCGCCACCGACGTCGGCGAGCCGAGGCGCCGCCCGCCGCCGCCGACGCCCACGTCGAACCGGTTGCGCAGGACGACGTCCGCCCACCAGAACGGGAACCCGGCGACCGCGACGGCGCCGAGCGTCAGGAAAGCGCGGCGCTCGCGCGCGTAGAGCGCGACGTAGAGCGACTGCGCCGCCACCACGAGCACCGCGTACGGGTGGCTCGCGAGCAGCAGCAACAGCGCAATCCCCCAGAGCACGTACCGCCGCGCCAGGAGGGCGAGGAACGAGAGCAGGCTCGTGAAGAGGAAGAGGCTGTACATGCGCCCGAAGACCCCGTGGAAGAGGAACACCCAGCTCGCGGCCGCGAACGCCGCCGCGACGACTCCGGTCGCGCGGTCGGTGAGGCGCGCGCCGAGGAGGGCCATCAGCGGGACGCTCGCGACCGCGAAGACGAGCGAGACGATGCGCAGCGCCGTCAGGCCGCCGCCGAGATGAACCACGGACCACGCCAGCAGGAAGTGCAGTGGCGCGCCGCCGCGGTCGGCGATGACGGTGTGCAGGACAGCGCCGAGCGAGCCGCGTCCGACGAAGAGCGCGAGCGCCTCGTCCTCGTGCGGAGGCCACAGCTCGAGCAGCCATGCGAGCACGCCGGCGACGACGGCGGTCAGCACGCCGGTCGCCGCGCGGAAGGCGTCGACCTTTACCGCCGTGCGTTCCAAGCCGATACCGCTGCTAGCGTCTTTCATTCCCGTGCCTACTTATGAGTACAAGTGCCCGAACGGGCACGTCTTCGAGATCTTCAAGCGCATTTCCGAGCCTGCGCCGGAGAAGTGTCCCGTCTGCGACGCCTCCCCGGTCGAGACGGTGCTCTATCCGGTCCCGGTGCACTTCCGCGGCTCGGGGTTCTACTCCACGGACTACGGGCGCGGCCGCGGGAAGAAAGAGCCGGCAAAGGACACGAGCGACTCCAGCGGCGGCGACAAGAAAGACTCTCCGCCCGAGAAGAAGGCCGCCGAGGCCTAGGAACCGAAGCCCTGGTTGCCGACGACGCAGCCGGGCGCGAAGAGACCCTCGCCCGGGCGCGGGGGCTGTGCGGCTGCCGCGCCGGTGACCTCTGCGATCACCGCGCGGTTGTCCTCGCTCCCGATGATGTCGCCGCCCGCCGCCGTGCCTCCGAGCCGGCAGTGAAGCGCATTGCCGTCGTTGGCGCGCTTCAGCACCCAGCCGAGCTGGACGAACTGCCATGCGCTCAGGTCGGTGCTCAACGGCTGCAGCAGAGTCTTGCCGTTGAACGGCAGCTTCACGAACGTCCCGAAGCCGAGCAGCTTGTGGAGTGCCGCGCGGAGGACGGCCTGCTGCCGGCCGCCGCGGGTGATGTCCGTGTCGCGCGGGTCGAGCTGGTTCTCGCGGATGCGCGAGTAGATCAGCGCGCGCCTCCCGTCCATGTGCTGCCGGCCCTTGGCGAAGCGCCAGCCCTTCCACCGGGCGCAGCCGGCGGCGTCGTACGGGCAGTCGAACTTGTTCGAGAGGATCGGCGCCGGGACGGTGATGTCGATGCCGCCGATGTTGTCGATCAGGTTCTTGAACTGGGCGAAGTCGACGATCATCACGTGGTTGATCTGCAGCGTCGATCCGGTGAGGTCGCGGATCGTCCTCACGACCAGCTCGGGCCCGCCGATCTGCATCGCCGCGTTGATCTTCTGCTCGCCGTTCCCCGGAATCGGCACGCGCAGGTCGCGTGGGATCGACAGGTAGGCAAGCCGGTGATGGCTCGGATCGGTGCGCAGGATCATGATCGAGTCCGAGTGGTTGTCGGCGACGCGCTGGTCGGTGTTCGCGAAGTCGCGGCCGAGCATGAGGATGGTGGTCGGCTTCGAGATCAGCGCGCCGTTTTGCGCCGCGAGCACGCGCTCGATGCCGGGTGACGTCTTCTGCAGGCGGTCGTTCGCCTTGGCGACGCCGCTGCGGAACGACAGGTAGCCCAGGATCGCCCAGATCACGAGCAGGACGAACAGCACGAGCAGCGTCACGCCGATGCGGCGCCGCCAGCTCCAGCGGCGCCGCGGCCGCCGGACGCGCGGCTCACGCGGCGTGCGTCCGTTCCGTTCCGGCCGGCTCTGCGGGCGCTCGAGCGGTACGCGGCCCTTCACGCGTCCCCCTCGATAGACGCGGTAGGGCTTTTCTCCTGTCGCCATCGAGCCAGTAGGGTAGCCGCGCGGTTTGGACGACAAACGCGTCATCGGCGTCGACCTCGGCGGGACGAAGATCCTGGCGGGGATCGTCACTCGTGACGGTCGTGTCGAGCGCCACCGCGAGAACCCGACGCCCGTGACGTCGCAGGACGACCTGCTGGCGGGTCTCGACCGGGCGGTGGAGGAGCTGCTCGACGGCGAGATCGCCGCCCTCGGCTTCGGCATTCCATCGCCCATCGACCAGCGCGCCGGCCGGGCGCAGCAGGCGGTGAACATCCCGCTTGACGCCTCGATCGACTTCCGCGCCCGCATGGCGGAGCGCTTCGACCTCCCGGTCGGTATCGAGAACGACGCCAATGCGGCCGCTTACGCCGAGTTCCACTTCGGCGCCGCGCGGGATGCGGACAGCATGGTGATGCTCACGCTCGGCACGGGCTGCGGCGGCGGCGCTGTCATCGACGGGAAGCTCTTCCGCGGCTGGGCCGAGTTCGGCCACATGGTGATCGTCTACGACGGCATCCCCTGCCAGGGCACGTGCACCGGGCGCGGTCACCTCGAGCCCTACGTCACGGGCGTGGCGGCGACCAAGTTGGCGCAGGAGGAATTCGGACCAGCCGTCGACGCGCACCGGCTCGTGCGGCTGGCGACCGAGGGCGAGCCCCGCGCGGTGAAGATCCTCGACGGGATCGGCCGGCATCTGGGCGCGGGGATCGGGAGCCTCGTCAACATCTTCAACCCGGAGCTCGTCGTCATCGGCGGCGGGTTCGCGGCGGCGGGCGACTTCCTCCTCGATCCGGCGCGCGAGATCGTCGCCCGCGAAGGGCTCGCCGGCGCAGGGAAGCGCGTGCGCATCGTCCGCGCGGAGCTCGGGACGTCGGCGGGACTGATCGGCGCCGGGCTCGTCGCGTTCGACGCGCTGGGCTAGCGATGCCGCTCGCGGTCTGCGCGACGCCGATCGGGAACCTCGAAGACGTCACCCTGCGCGTGCTCGACGAGCTGCGGGCTGCGGACGTCGTCCTGTGCGAGGACACGCGTCACACGCGCGTGTTACTGGAGCGGCACGGGATCTCCACGCGGTTGCTCTCGTACCACGAGCACAACGAGGCGAAGCGGACGGCGGAGCTACTGCCGCGCCTGCAGGCAGGCGCGCGGGTCGCCCTCGTGTCCGACGCGGGCCTGCCGGGAATCAGCGACCCCGGAGCTCGCCTGGTGGGGGAGGCGCTGGCCGCGGGCGTGCCCGTGACGGTGCTGCCGGGCCCGTCGGCGGTCGAGACGGCACTCGTCGCGAGCGGTGTGCCTGCGGAGCGGTACCAATTCGTCGGCTTCGTGCCACGCGGAGCGACAGCGCGACGCGCGCTGTGGGACGAGCTCGCGAGCTGGCCGTACCCGGTCGTGGCGTTCGAGTCGCCGCAGCGCCTGCCGGCCACGCTGCGCTCGCTCGCAGATGCCGACCCGGGGCGGACGGTCGCCGTCTGCCGCGAGCTGACGAAGAAGTTCGAAGAGGTCGTGCACGGCCGCGCCGACGATGTCGCTGCGCGGTTTGCGGAGCCGCCGAAGGGCGAGATCACGCTCGTGCTGGGGCCGGGGACCGCGCGTGAGGATCCGCGCGAAGCCGTGGTCGCCGTCGGGGAGCTCGTCGCTGCCGGAGTGCCGCGCCGGCAAGCTGCCGACGTCGTCGCGCGACTCACGGGCACGTCCCGCAACGAGCTCTACCGCAGTACCTTGTAGCCAGTATTGACAACGACGCTGGTGCTTGCTACGGTCGTCTAGTTCTCAAACCTGGCAACAAGGAGGCTTCGTGTTCCGGCGATTCGCTGTCGTGGTGCTCTGTGGGCTTTCCCTGCCCGTGTCCGTGGCGCAGGCGTGGACATGGCCGGTCGACGGCCCCGTCCTTCGCCCTTTTTCCTTCGACCGTGCGCACCCGTACGCGGCAGGCCAGCACCGCGGCGTCGATCTCGCCGCACCTGCGGGCTCGAACGTGCTCGCGCCCGCCGACGGAGTCGTCAGCTTCGCCGGAACGGTGCCGAACGGCGGCAACACGGTCTCGCTCGAGACGCCGTTCGGCTACACCGCCACGCTCGTCCACCTCGGCTCCATGGGCGTCCGCCGCGGCGCTCACGTCGAGGAGGGCGCAATAGTGGGGACAGTCGGGCCGAGCGGCGCCGTCGACCGCGCTGAGCCGTTCGTCTATTTCGGGCTGCGCGTGACGGCAGAGGACCAGGGCTACGTCGACCCAGTGACGTTCCTGCCGCCGCGGCCCGAGGTGGAGAGGCACGCGGACGAGCCCCAACCGGCGGCCGCGCCCGCGGCCGAGCCGGTCGCGGCGCAGGTCGCGCCCGCTGCGGCTCCGCCC
>JBKOVW010000016.1:0-5159 GCA_046724095.1 Actinomycetota bacterium
GAAAGCGTGTCGAGCCGCCGGTACGCGAACGGCACGAGATCGAGCTGGTCGAGCGCCGCGTCCGCGGCGCGCAGGTCGGCGCGGCCCTCGCTGCCGAAGTAGCCGAGGTGCGGCGTGCGCCCGAGCAGGACGTACTCACGCACCGTGATGTCCCCCGGAATGAGCGGCACCTGCGGGACGAGCGCGACCTGACGGGCAAGCTCCTTGCGGGCGATCGCACCCGCGTCGTGGTCGAACACGCGGAGGTGCCCGCCGTAGGGGACGAGACCGGCGACTGCGCGCAGCGCCGTCGTCTTGCCGGCCCCGTTCGGTCCGATCAGGGCCACCCACTCCCCGGGCTCGACCTGATACGAGAGGGAGTCGAGCACGCGGGCGCCGCCGAGCATGACCGACACGCGGTCGAGCGCCAGCGCAGTCACGCGGCCCGCCTGCTCGTGCGCAGCACGACCGCGAAGAACGGCGCGCCGAAGAACGCCGTCACAACGCCGATCGGCAGCTCCTGCGGAGCCATCACCGTGCGGGCGATCACGTCGGCGAAGACGAGGAAGCCCGCGCCGACGATCACCGAGAGCGGCAGCAGCAGCCGGTAGCTGCCGCCGGCGAGCAGCCGGATCGTGTGGGGAACGATGATCCCGACGAAGGCGATCAGCCCAGCGACGGCGACAGCCGCCGCGGTCGCGATCGTCGCCGCGACCACCACGAACAACCTGACGCGCGCGACGTTGACGCCGAGCGAAGCAGCCTCCTCGTCACCGACGGCGAGCACGTCGAGCAGGCGCCGATGCATGAGGATGATCACCCACGCGGCGACGGCGTATGGCAGCACGATGCCGACCTCGCGCCAGCCGGTCGTCGCGAGCCGTCCGAGCAGCCACGAGTAGACCTCCTGCACGGTCTCCACGTGCTGCTGCTGGACGAAGGTCTGCAGCGCCGTCAGAAACGACGCGATCGTCACACCGGCGAGGACGAGCGCGGCGGGGCCTGCAGCGCCGCCGGCCGAGCGGCCGAGCACGTACGCAAGCACGACGGCGACGGCGGCGCCGACGAACGCCGCGACAGGCAGCAGGTCCCCGGTCAGCCCACTGCCCGGCGCATACGCGACGACGAGCGACGCGCCGAGCCCGGCCCCGGCCGCCGCGCCGAGCAGGTACGGGTCTGCGAGTGGGTTGCGGAAGACGCCCTGGTACGACGCGCCCGCGGCAGCGAGCGTGCCGCCGACGAGCGCGGCCAGGATCACCCGCGGCAGCCGCAGCTCCCAGAGAATCGCGTCGTCCGCTCCGGAGAGCGGCGAGTGCAGTCCGAAGACGTGGGCGAACGTCGCGCGGACGACACTCACCGCTCCCAGGTGGACGGGCCCGACGAGGACGCCGGTGAGCAGCGCCGCCGCCAGAAACACGAGGGCGAGGGGCAGCCAGATCCGGCCGTCGCCCCGCCGCATCAGCCCTTGCGCTTCAAGGCGTTCGCCACTGCCTGGACGAAGTTGACGACACGCGGCCCCCATCTCGACGCGACGGAGTCGTCGATCCCAACGACGCGGTGGCTCCGCACTGCCGCGACGCCGCTCCACCCAGGGCGGTTGGCGACCGTCGCGGCCGACTGCCCGCAGCAGCGCGTGTCGGCCAGGACGATCAACCCCGGATTCTGCGAGATGATGTACTCACCGGAGAGTTGCGGGTAGCCGCTTGCCGTGGAGTCCGCGGCGTCGGCGATGTTCCGCAATCCGAACAGCTTGTAGATCCTGCCGATGAACGTCTGCGAGGTTGCGCTGTAGTAGGTGGGGTCGAGCTCGTGGTAGACGGACAGGCGACGCTTCGGCACGGACTTCACGCTCTTCGCGATCGCTTCCTTCATCCGGTTGACGAGTGCCTTGGCGCTCTTCGTGTGGCCGGTCACGGCGCCGAGCTGTCGGATCTCGGCGTACGCGCCGGCTAAATCCTTTACTGCCGGCTGGAGCAGGACGCGAGTGCCGAGCTTCCGCAGCCCGCCGACGACGTCGTTCGGGTTTCCCGAGAGGATGACGAGGTCAGGGCGGTAGCCCGCGATCGCTTCGACGTTCGGGGTGTAGCCGGAGAGGCCCGTGCGCGGTGCCCGCCTTGGATAGTCCGACTGGTCGTCTACGGCGACGACCTGCTTGCCCGCGCCGATCGCGAACAGCGACTCGGTCGCCGTCGGCGAGAGCGAGATGATGCGGTGGGGTGTCGCGGCCTCTGCAGGCCCGACGAGCAACAGCGTGAGCGCGGCCGCCAGGGCCACGACAAGGGTGAGTCTGTGGAACACGAATCCTCCTTCCGCGAGGAGTGGGCGTTCATCCGGCGGCGGAGGTCTTCTGACTCGGGGCTCCCTCCCTCGCCGCCTTCCCAGCCCGTGGGCCAGTGGCATGTGGCGCGGGAGCGTCTCCCCTCACAGCGGCGGGACCGTTCCGGATTTGCACCGGATTCCCTTGCCGCTCGCCGGTTTGTCGGGCGGAGACTAGCATCGCCGCCGGTGACGACCAGATCGCGAATGCTGACGGTGTGGCTGCCCGTGTTCGTCTGGGCGGCGGTGATCTTCGCGTTCTCGTCGATCCCGAGCCTCTCGAGCGGGCTCGGCGTCTGGGACACCGTGCTGCGCAAGGGTGCGCACATCACCGAGTACGCGATCCTCGGCGCTTTGCTCTACCGCGCGCTCGGCCGCGAGGAGCTCGCGCTCGCCGCCGGTATCGCGTATGCCGCCACCGACGAGCTTCATCAGCACTTCGTCCGTGGGCGCCATGCGTCGCCGATCGATGTTGCGATCGACGCCGTCGGCGTCGCGCTCGGGATGCTCGTCTGGCTGCGCGTTCGCGAGCGATGAAGGCCGTCGCGGTCGACCTCGCGGCCCTTGGGGACGTGGAGCCGCTCTGGCGCGACTGGCTCGACGACGCCGCACGACGCTTCCGCGTGGACGTGTCGGCCCTGGACGAGCAGCTGCCGAACTGGCGCCAGCTCCTGGAGCGCTTCGCGGAGGAGCGCGCGCCCGTCTACTTCAGGCGCGACGCGGAGGTAACTGGTGCTCTGCGGGCACTGCGCGCGACGGGCGTGCACGTCGGCGTCTACAGCGCGGCGCCGGCCGAGCTGGCTCGCATCGCGTTGTCGCATCTCGGCGCGGAAGGGCGCGTCGACATCGTCGAGACAGGAGCCGGCGCTCGCGAGCGGCTGCTGACGGCGCTCGGCGACGGCACGACGGAGGTGCAGACCCGGGCGCAGCTCGTCGCACTACGATGAGGGCGTGGAGCGGAAGGACCTCGGCGACCGGCAACTCGACGCAGTGCTCGAACGGCTCGACCGGCTCTGCGCGGAGATGCACTCCCTCAATCGTCATCTCGACACGAGCGAGCAGCTGCTGCGCATCGCGCGCGAGCTGTCGACGTTGAACGAGTCGCTGCAGGCGCTCGCCTACGCGGCGCTCGGCCAGCAGGCGCCGACCGTGCGGCGCCGGCGTACCGGTTAGTGCCCAGCGCGCGGCCAGTCGCCGCGATGTGGCGCTCGTCCGTGCCGCAGCATCAGCCGCCGAGCTTGAAGATGCGGCCGTCGCCGGTCGCCATGTACAGCTCGCCGGCCACGTCCTCGCCGAACGTCGTCAGCTGATCGATGCGGAACGGCTCGCGCCGCACGTCCGTGGCGTTGCCGTTCTGGATGCGCAGGCTCCAGACGATCCCCGAGCAGTAGTCGCCGAAGAAGTAGCGGCCGACGGCGGCGGCGACCGCATGCCCGCGGTACACGTAGCCGCCCGTCACCGAGCAGTTGTTGTCGGCGTGGCTGTACACGTACACGGGCGCGACTCCCTGTCCGGGCCCGAGCGGCGTGTTCGAGTAACGGGCGCGGCCCTCGTACGTCCTCCAGCCGTAGTTGGCGAGCCTGCCGATCGCTGCGGCCGGGCGGTAGTCGATCTCCTCCCACTCGCCCTGGCCGACGTCGCCGATGTACAGGTCGCCGTTGGCACGGTCGAAGGAGAACCGCCAAGGGTTGCGGAGACCGAGCCCCACCATCTGCCAGCGCGCGCCTCGGTTGAGGGGGTTGATGCGGAGCAACTTCCCGAGCCGCTGCCGCGGATTTTGGGCGCGGTTGCCCGGATCGCCGGCCGAGCCACCGTCGCCCATGCCGACGTAGAGCAGGCCGTGGCGATCGAACTGGAGCTCGCCGCCGTTGTGGTTCGCGTAGGGCTGACGCACGAACAGGAGCTGATGCGCCGTCGACTTCACCCCGCGTCCGTTGCGCGAGCGGAACTCGACGACGCGCGTGTTTCCCTGCTTATCCGTGTAGTCGACGTAGAAGCGGTGGTTGCGCCTGTAGTTCGGGTGAAAGGCGAGGCCGAGCAGACCCTGCTCGCCGCCGCTCAGCACGCGGCTCCGAATGTCGAGGAACGTCCCGCGCACGCGTCGGTTGATCAGGTAGCGGATGCGGCCCACCTGCTCGACGGCATAGAGCCGGTTCGGCTCGGCCGGCGTCGACGCAACCGCCGTCAGCGCACTGAGCCCGCTGGCGAAGGGCTGCAGCGAGAGCTGGTGCTGCTGCGGAACGAGCAGCGAAGCGGCGGCTAGGAACGTCGCGACCATCTCGGCCAAAGTACCCGCGGCCGAGCCCTTCGGTTCGCGGCTTTACCTACTTCTTAAGAAGGATCTGGCGCAGCTCGTCCTCCTTGCCGGGCTGGAGGATCGCGAGCACTTGGTCACCGGGCTTCAGCTCGGTGGAGCCGACGGCGATCTCGGCCTTGCCGTCGCGCATGACGGAGATCAGCCGCGAGCCCTCGGGCAGCCGCAACTTCTCCACCGTCTTCCCGGCGCTGGGCGAGCTCTTGTCGATTTGCACCTCGACGATCTCGAGGTTCTCCTTGCGCAGCTCGAGCAGGTGGACGAGGTCGTGCTCAGGCACCTCGTGCTCGACGAGACCCATGATGCTGGACGTCGCGCAGACGGTCGGAGAGATCCCGAGCAGGTCGAAGTGCGGCTGGTTGCGCGGGTCGTTGACGCGCGCGATCACCTTGGGCACGCCGTACTTCTCCTTCGCGAGCTGCGAGATGACGAGGTTGTCCTCGTCGTCGCCCGTGAGCGCGAGCACGAGATCGGGCGGCCGCTTGATGCCCGCCTTCTCGAGCACGAACAGCTCCGTTGCGTCGCCGTTCATCGCCTGGTGCTCGAACTC
>JBKOVW010000026.1:0-11791 GCA_046724095.1 Actinomycetota bacterium
ACATGGACGTGCTGGTCAGTCGCCGCGCCCGTCTGCGCGAAGAAGCGATCCCAATGTGCGCGCCCCGGCTTGTACGAGCCGATCTCCGAAGCGACGATCGCCAACTCGAACGGGACGCCGATGCGCGCGATCGACGCCTCGATGAAGTCGCGGTCGGTATTCGACAGCGCGGCCAGCTTCCAGCCGCGCTCACGCGCCTCCTCGAGCGCCGGTCGGACCTCAGGAAACGGCTCCCACGACGGGAGCGATCGCGGCAGCGCGTCTTCGTCGGCGGCGCCAAGCCTGCGCGAGACCTCTGCCATCACCTCGCGGTACGACAGAGCGGGGTTCTCCGCCTGCACCTGCGGCTCGACCTCGTGATAGCGCTCGAGCAGCTCGTCGCTGCCCAGTGCCTTGCGCAGACCTCCGTTCCAGTCGATCAGCGTGCCGTAGCAGTCAAACGTCGCCCAGCGATCTCTCCGTGACAAATGCTGCGCATTTTCCACGGGTACTAGTTTGGACTTCGCTTCGCTCGTAGGAAGTTAGTTTTCAACCTTCTTGAGCACGATCGACGCGTTGTGGCCGCCGAAGCCGAAGGAGTTGGAGACGCCGACGCGCACCTCGGCGTCGCGCGACTCGTTCGGGATGTAGTCGAGGTCGCACTCGGGGTCCGGCACCTCGTAGTTGATGGTCGGCGGCAGCTTTCCGTCGCGGATCGCGAGCGTCGTGAAGATCGCCTCAACGGCGCCGCCGGCGCCCAGGCAGTGGCCGGTCGCGCCCTTCGTCGAGGAGATGGGCGTCTTCCGGGCCTTCTCCTCGCCGAGCGCGAGCTTGATCACCCGTGTCTCGGCGGCGTCGCCGAGCGGCGTCGATGTGCCGTGTGCGTTGATGTAGTCGATCTCCTCCGGTTCGATTCCCGCGTCGGCAAACGCCATCTTCATCGCGCGCGCTGGATTTGTGCCCGTCGGGTCGGGCTCCGTCACGTGCTTGGCGTCGGAGGACAGGCCGTAGCCGACGAGCTCCGCGTAGATCTTCGCGCCGCGTGCGCGAGCGTGCTCGAGCTCCTCGAGCACGACGAGCGCGCCTGCCTCACCCATGACGAAGCCGTCGCGCTCGGCGTCGAACGGACGGCTCGCGCGCTTCGGATCCTCGTTCCGCCGTGAGAGCGCGCGCATCGCGCCGAAGCCCGCGATGCCGACCTGGTTGATCGCCGACTCCGTACCGCCGCAGAGCATCACGTCCGCGCGGCCGAGGCGGATGTCGTCGAGCCCCTGCCCGATCGCCATATTCGACGCCGCGCACGCCGTGCATTCCGACGAAAGCGGGCCGCGCGTGCCGAGCTCCATCGAGACCCAGCCGGCGCCCATGTTCGGGATGATGCAGGGGATCGCGAACGGGTTGACGCGGTCGGGCCCGCGCTCCTTCAGCGTGTCGTAGCAGTCCTGGAACGACTTGATCCCGCCGATGCCGGTGGCGATCGACGCGCCGACGCGATCCGCCTCCGCCGCAATGTCGATGCCCGAGTCGGTCTCGGCCTGGCGCGCGGCCGCGAGGATGAGCTGCGCGAAGCGGTCCATGCGCCTGGTCTGCTTGCGGTCGATGTACCGCGACGGGTCGAAGTCCTTCACCTCACAGGCGAAGTGCACGAAGTAGTCAGACGAGTCGAACTGCGTGATCTCCGCCGCGCCGGACTCCCCCGCGAGCAGGTTCGTCCAGGTGGCCTCGACGTCGTTGCCGAGCGGGGTGACCGCTCCCATGCCGGTGATCACGACTCTGCGTCTGCCGTTCGTAGACATGTGCCCTACATCCCCAATCCGCCGTCGACGAGCAGCACCTCACCGGTGATGAAGGCGGCCTCGTCGGAACAGAGGAAACGTACCGCCCCGGCGACGTCCTCCGGTGTCCCGAAACGGCCGAGCGGCGTGTTCGCGAGCATCAGCTTCTTCATCTCCTCGGCGATCACCTCGGTCAAACGGGTGTCGACATACCCCGGTGCGACGACGTTTGCACGCACGCCGCGATTGCCGAGCTCGCGCGCGAGCGCTTTGGTGAAACCGATGATCCCGGCCTTCGACGCCGAGTAGTTCGTCTGGCCGGGGTTCCCGTGCAGGCCGACGATGCTCGCGATGTTCACGATCGACCCACCGCGGCGCTTCATCATCCCGCGTGCCGCCGCGCGGCAGGTGTTGAAGACGCCGCCGAGGTTCGTCGCGATCACGTCGTCCCAGTCGTCGTCGGACATCCGCGCAAGCAGCCCGTCGCGCGTGATGCCGGCGTTGTTGACGAGGATGTCGAGCTCGCCTGCATCGTCGACCAGCTGCTTCGCCTCGTCCGCGCTGGCGACGTCGGCCTGGATCGCATTCGCCCCGGCTTCCTCCGCCACGGCCTCGGCCTCGTCCTTGCCCGAGCGGTAGCTGAGCGTGACGGTCGCCCCGGCCTGTGCCAGCTCGAGCGCGATGGCGCGACCGATCCCACGCGAACCTCCGGTGACGAGGGCCGTCTTCCCCTCGAGCGACGCAAACGCCTCAGCGGTTCGGCCGTTCACGCGCACACGCGCCGCGCGAGCGAGAAGCAAGCATGGGAAGGACGCAGGGAGGGCGCGTAGCCGGAGGCTACGGGCCTGACTGAGGACGCCCCCAGGCGCAGCTTCGCAGCCGCGCGGCGCCGTGCGCGGGGACGGTCGAACCGCACACTAAGCAGAGGCGAGCGTCTCCTCGAGCTTGTCGAGTGCCTCGGGCGTCGAGACCGAGATCGTGTTCGCGTTCCGGTCGATCCGCTTGATCAACCCGGAGAGCACGTTGCCCGGCCCGACCTCCACGAATGTGTGCACGCCTTCGCGGAGCAGCTCCTGCGCGGCCTGGGTGAAGCGCACGGGCGCGGTCAGCTGCTCGACGAGCAGAGGCCCCATCCGCTTCGCGTCCTCGATCCGGGCCGTGACCGTCGACATGAACGGCGCCGTCGGCTCGGAGAACTTCACGCGCTCGAGCGCGGGGCGCAGCCGATCGGCCGCGCGCGCCACGAGCGGGCTGTGGAACGCGCCCGAGACGCGCAGCTTCACAGCGCGCCGAGCTCCCTCCTGCTCGGCCGCCTCGCATGCCTCGTCGACCGCTGGGTTCTCGCCGGAGACGACGATCTGCCCCGGGCAGTTGTAGTTCGCCGGCCACACGTTGAGGATCCGGCGGCAGATCCGCTCGACGCTCTCGTCGTCGAGGCCCAGGATGGCCGCCATCGACCCAGGGTGGCTCTTCGCGGCCTCGGCCATCGCGAGCCCACGCTCCCGCACGACGCCGATCGCCTCCTCCACCTTCAGGGCGCCCGCCGACGCAAGCGCCGCGAACTCACCGACGGAATGGCCGACCACGAAGTCGGGCTTGATCCCACGCGCCTTGATCGCCTCCAGCACGGCGAGGCTGGTCGCGACGAGCGCCGGCTGCTGCACCTCGGTCTGGACGAGCTCCTCCTCGGGCGCCTCGAAGCAGAGATGCACGAGGTCGAGGCCGGAGGCCTCACTGCCGCGCTTGAAGACGTCCAGCGCCTCCGGGACCGCCTGCGCGATCTCGCGGCCCATGCCTGCCTCGAGCGAGCCCTGGCCCGGGAAGCAGAACGCGACGAGGCCGCCGCCTTTCACAGCGTCCACTCCATCAGGCCCGACCCCCACGTGAGGCCCGCGCCCATGCCCGTCATCAACACCAGGTCTCCCTTCTTCAACCGCCCGTCCCGCTGCGCATCCGCGAGTGCCAGCGGGATTGAACCAGAGGACGTGTTCCCATATCGGTCAACATTTACAACCATTCGCTCACGCGGGATGCCGAGCTTCTGGGCAGCGTGGTCCATGATCCGCACGTTCGCCTGGTGGGGAACGTAGACGTCGACCTCCTCGACCGCTACGCCGCAGCAGTCGAGCACGGCCTGCGCAGACGAGACGAGCACCCGCGTCGCGAACTTGAACACCTCACGGCCGTTCATGTGAACGTAGCCGTTGCCGACGGCGTCCTCGAGCTTGCGCGAGCCACTGCCGGGGAGCGAGAGGTGGATGCCGCCGCCACCGTCCGCTCCGAGCTCGAAGCCGAGGAAGCCTCGCTGCGGCGTGCGCTCGAGCACGACCGCGCCGGCGCCGTCGCCGAAGAGGACGAGCGTCGAGCGGTCGGTCCAGTCGAGGATGCGCGAGAGCACGTCGCCGCCCACGACGAGCGCGCGATCGGCGAGCCCCGCCGCCATCATCCCGTAGGCCTGCGCGAGCGCGTACATGAAACCCGTGCACCCGGCGAGCAGGTCGTACGCCGCCGCATCGGGCGCGCCGAGCGTGTCGGCGAGGAGCGCGCTCGAGGTCGGGAACATCATGTCCGGCGTCACCGTTGCGCAGACGAGCAGGTCAACGTCCTTCGCCTCGACGCCGGCCTGCGCAAGTGCGGCGTGCGCCGCAGGCAGCGCGAGGTCCGTCAGCGCTTCCTCCGGTGCGGCGATGCGGCGCTCCTTGATGCCGGTGCGCTCGGTGATCCACTCGTCCGTCGTGTCGACGATCGTCGAGAGCTCGTCGTTCGTCAGCACACGCGCAGGAGCGTACGCGCCCAGTCCAGTGATGGAGATCGGATCGCCCTGAGCCTTGCCGAGCATCTAGCGCTCCACCGCAAATGTGAGCGTCGCCTTACACGCCAACTCGCCGTCCACGCGAGCTTCGGCCTTGCCGCGCCCGATCGGACCGCGCACGCGGTCGAGCTCGCAGCGCAGCTCGAGCACGTCCCCCGGCTCGACGACCCGCTTGAAACGGCACTCGTCGATGCCGGCGAAGAACGCGAGCTTCCCGCGGTTCTCGTCCTCGCTCAGCACCGCCACGGCGCCGGTCTGAGCGAGCGCCTCGACGATCAGGACGCCGGGCATGATCGGCCGCCCGGGAAAGTGCCCTTGCAGATACCACTCGTCCGCGCGCACGGTCTTCCGCGCCACGGCGCCGACACCGGGTGTGACTTCCAGCACCTCGTCGATCAGCAGGAAGGGCTCGCGGTGCGGGAGGATCTCCTCGACCGCACCCGTCATGCGACGTCGGAGAGCTTGTCGCGCAGGCGATTGCGCCCACGGTGGGCGTAGCACTTCGCGGTGCCCACGGGCATGTCGGACACGGCGGCGATCTCCTCGAAGGAGAGACCGAGCGCATCCTTGAGCACGACCACGCGCGCCTGGTCGGGCGCGATCTCCGCGAGACAGCGGTTCAGCTCGGTACGCAGCTCGGTTCTGTCCGCCTCGCGCACGGGGTCCGCCTCGGTTGCCGCGCGGCGATCCTCGAGCAGCGGCTCGCACGCCCGCGCACGCTGCCGGTTCGCAACGTCGCGACACGCGTTGATCGTCAGCCGGTGCAGCCACGTCGAGAACTGCGACCCCCCGCGAAACTGGCCGATGCGAGCGCAGAGCTTGGCAAGTGCCTCCTGAGCCGCGTCGCGCGCATCCTCAGGGTCGCGCAGCATGTGCAGCGCGAGCTTCTCCACGCGCGGCGCGTGCCGCTCGCACAACGCCTCCAGGGCGCGTGCGTCGCCGTCTTTTGCCCGCTTGACCAGGATCGGATCGCTCAGCCGTGCGTAGACCAGTGGCCCTTCCGGGCGGAAGGACTGCTGAATTGGACGGCGGCGGCTGCGCGGCAGTTGCATCTGGCCGCTCTAGTCTAGGAGCGTGGCGGATTCACTCGCCCCGGCCGACATGTTGCCGCTGCTCAGCGGTAACTTCGGGCACGTGTACCGCTACGAGGAGACCTGCCCTTCGACGCAGCGCCTGCTGCGCGGCGACGATCCCGAGGGTGCCGTCGCCATCGCGGAGGAGCAGAGCGAAGGCCGCGGTCGGCTCGGCCGCAGCTGGCAGGCGCCCGCCCGGACCAGCGTGCTCGTCTCCGTGCTGCTGCGGCCGGAGGTCGAAACGCTGCGCCTGCCCGAGCTATCTCTGGTGGCGGGGGGAGCCGTGGCGCAGGCGATCGCGGAGATCACGGGCCTCGAGTCGACGATCAAGTTCCCGAACGACGTCCTGCTCGACGGCAAGAAGGTGGCCGGGATCCTGGCCGAATCGAGCGACGGGCGGGTGGTGCTGGGCATCGGCGTGAACGCGAACCAGAGCGCCGAGCAGCTTCCGAACGACGCGCAGACCGAGCCCACCTCGCTGCGGCTCGAGCTCGGCCGGCCCGTCGAGCGTCCCGAGCTCCTCGCCGCGATCCTGCGGCAGGTCGAGCTGGCCTACAGGGCGTGGGTCTCTAGGGGTAGTTCAGCGTCCGGCTGAGATTGCCGGCGGCGTCGCGCGCGATGATGCGCACCGAGCGCACGCGGCCATACCCGTACGAGAAGTTCCCCGCACGCACCGAGCGCACGACGCGCGAGCCGTTCACGATCAGCGTGACCTTCGCCCGCTCGCTGACCCAGAAGCGCAGGTTGCGAAACGAGCGGGCGCGCAACGTGGGCGCCTTCGTGTCGACCCGGAAGAGCACCGTTCTCGTCGCGCTGCCGACCTCGCCGCTCGTCGTCAGCGCGCCGGCGTACGTGCCGTCCTTGGTCCCCGCCGCCGTCCAGCCGACGCTCTGCGGCCCGGGCGGGAGCGTTGCCGCATAGACCGGCGCCACGGTCTTCCCCGCGCGCTGAATGTCGAGCGTGACGGGGGCAAGGCGTGCCAGTTGGAACGAGAAGGTGACGTCGCCGTTCGTCACGGCAGGCGAGACCACGAACCGCGTCACCGTCCGGTCGATGACCACCGGAACGCTCGCCGACACGCTCGTCTTCGCGTTCGCCGCGGTCAGCACGAGCTGGAAGTGACCTTCGGGCGCGGTCGTCGCCACGAACTTGAACATCTGCTTGCCGGGCTGGTGTTGTTGCGTGAAGAGCGTCGCGACGTCGCGGCCGCCCGCATCCCTCAGGGTCGCGGTCACCATCGCGGCCGCCGTGAGCGTGTAGGAGATCTGCGCCGAGTCGTTGATCATGCGCGGAGTCGCCGTCAGCGACTTGATCGCGAGCGCCACGGAAGCGGTCCCGATCGCTCCCGTCGCGGATCGCACACCGGCGGCTGAAATCGCCCACGTATACGACGCGGTCGGCGCGATCGACGCATCCCACCTCCAGTCCACGACGTTACTCGTTCCCGTTCCGGTCGCCACGACGGCGCCGCTCGAATCGGTGACGGTCACCGTCCACGGCAGCGCCGTGCTCAAGCGTCCCTGGAAGCGGATCAGGCCGCCCAGCTGCCCCTGCACGTTCGGTGCGTAAAGCTTCGGCAGCCCGCTCGTCGCCGCCTGGCGCGCGAGTGTGCCGAGCTGTGCGTACAGCACGGCGCCGGGACACGTCGTGAAGCCGGTGTCACGGTGACCCGACACGGCTCGGAGAAAAACCGGCGTTCCGGCAGGGAAGCGCGGATCCCCGCCCGAGTCGAACGTCAAGGTCGACAGCGGATCGACGTGCGCGACGTCGAGCCGCCACGCCAGCAGGTTCACCAGCGCCGTCTTTTCCGGGGCCGTCGGCGCAGCCGTCTGGTACGTCCCCATCAGGGCGACGCCGACGGAGCCGTTGTTGAACCCCTCCGCATGTGCGCCGATGACGTTCTTGTCGACGCCGCCGTAGCGGCCCTCGAAGACCTGGCCGTACTTGTCGACGAGAAAGTTGTAGCCGATGTCGTCCCAGCCGTTCCCCTTCACGTGGTAGACCTCGATGCCGCGGACGATCGCGGCGGACTGCGACGCCGTGTACGAGTTCGAGCCGGCGGTGTGGTGCACGACCGCGAACTGGATCGTCCGCGCGAACCGCGGCGCCGCGCGGCGGATCGCTTCGTTCGCGCCCCAGGCGGCGCGTGCGATGACGGGCGGTGAGCCGGCCATGGAGACCCGTCGCAGCGGGATGCGCTCCTCCGGGCTCTCGATGAAGTAGGCGCGAAGACGCGTGACGCGTCCGCTCGTTCGATAAGCGATCCGGTCGGAAGCGCCGACCCAGTACGGGTTGCCGAGCCGCCAGGGGCCGTGGGCGCCGTCGGGCAGGTCCTCGCTTTCGGGCGCAGCAGGCTGCCAACTGCTCCAGCGGCCCGCGACGGAACGCGTGCGGAACTCGACCGACCCTGCTCCCTGCCAGTGCAGCCCGACCATGTCGAAGCGCGGCGGCGTCGCGGCGGCTAGCGTGCGCTCGCCGTGCAGCGGAACCTCGCGCATCGTGATCGAGGCCTCGCCGAATGCTGTGGCGGGCGCAGCGAAAAACGCGACGACGGCGATCAAGGCGATCTTCACCGCAGCTCAAGGGTGCCTGGGGCATCCGTCGGCCTCAAGGCCGCTGATAGAATCCTTACGAGTTGAAGCACGCCGTTTTGCGGGGACTTTTGCTCCTCGGAGCGGTATTGGCGTTCGCCTCGCCGGCTACTGCTGCGACACCGCGCGTGCTGGCGATCCACTTCGACGCTGACGTCAACCCGGTGACGCAGAACTACCTCTGCCACCAGCTGAGCCAGGCGGCCAAGCAGCACTACGACGCGTCGGTGATCGTCCTCAACACACCGGGCGGGCTGCTGCAGTCGAAGGACAAGATCGTCCTGTGCGAGCTGAGCTCGAAGGTGCCGGTGCTGGTGTGGGTCGGGCCGAACGGCTCGTTTGCCGGCTCGGCAGGCGTCTGGCTGGCGGAGGCCGCCGACTACCTCGCGATGGCACCCGAGACGAACATCGGCTCGTCGACGCCGATCGACTCGAGCGGCGGCAACATCGGCAGCGATCTCCGACGCAAGCTGATCAACCACGAGGCAGCGTCGCTGCGGGCGCTCGCACAGAGCCACGGCCGTAACGCGAAGTGGGCCGATCGCGCCGTGCGGGTCGCGACAAACGCGACGGCGCAGGAGGCGAAGGCGATGAACGTGATCGACGGGATCGCACCGACGCTGCCCGCGCTGCTGCAGCAATCCGACGGCGTCAAGACGAAGCCCCGTGGCTTCGTCCTCCACCTCGCAGACGCACAGGTCCACGACGTGCACCCTGGCTTCTTCACGCGCCTGCTGAACACCCTGATCGACCCGAACATCCTGACGCTGCTGTTCCTTGCCGGGCTTGCCGGGATCGGCTACGAGATCTTCCACCCCGGCGTCGTGCTGCCCGGCGCGCTCGGGCTCGTCGCGCTGATCACCGCGCTATTCGGCTTCTCGGTGCTCCCCGTGAACTGGGCCGGTTTCATCCTCCTGCTCGCCGGCGTCGCGTTGCTCGTCGTCGACGTGCACGTCACCTCGCACGGCGCGTTAACCGTGGCCGGGCTGATCGCCATGGCGCTGGGAGCGATCTTCCTCTTCCAGAACGCGCCTGCGCCGTACCACACGTCTACGCCGCTCGTGGTCACTGTCGCCGTCGTGCTCGGCTCGGTCTGGGCGTTCGCCGTCGGTAAGGCGTGGCAGGTTCGCCACAGGCCTGTCGAAGTGACCCCCGAACGCATCGCCGGCGCGGTCGGCGAGGTACGCCGCGATGGGCTCGTCTACGTCGACGGCGAGCTCTGGCAGGCCCGCACGGCCGGCGGCGAGCAGCTGCAGCCGGGCCAGCTCGTCCGCGTAGAGTCCCTGGACGGGCTCGTGCTGACGGTCAGGCCCGAAGGCAGCTCCTGAGGCGACGTGAAGCGTGTCCGCGAAGCGGACCAGTGCGCGCGGGGCCACCCAGGCGTAGGATCACGCCATGGGCGCAGCCCTCATCGCGATCGCGATCTTCCTCTTCCTGATCGTCCTGTTCCTCTTCTCGGCGATCAAGGTGGCGCGCGAGTACGAGCGCGGGATCATCTTCCGGCTCGGGCGGCTGCTGCCGAACCCGAAGGGGCCGGGCCTGTTCATCCTCATCCCGGTCGTCGACCGGATGGTGAAGGTCGACCTACGCACCATCACCCTCACGATCCCGCCGCAGGAAGTGATCACGAAGGACAACGTCCCCGTGCGCGTGAACGCGGTCGCGTACTTCCGGATCGTCGATCCGAAGTCGGCGATCGTGCAGATCGAGAACTACATGGTCGCGACGTCGCAGATCGCCCAGACGACGCTGCGGTCGGTGCTCGGCCAGCACGTGCTCGACGAGCTGCTGTCGGAGCGCGAGAAGATCAACTCGATCCTGCAGGGCATCATCGACGAGGCGACAGCGCCGTGGGGCATCAAGGTCTCGATCGTCGAGGTCAAGGACGTCGAGATCCCGACCGGCATGCAGCGCGCGATGGCACGCCAGGCCGAGGCCGAGCGCGAGCGCCGCGCCAAGATCATCAACTCCGAGGGCGAGTTCCAGGCCGCCGAGCGCCTCAAGGATGCAGCCGTCGTGATCGGCCAGCAGCCGGTCGCGCTGCAGCTGCGCTACCTGCAGACGCTGCTCGAGCTCGGCTCATCGCAATCGACGACGATCGTCTTCCCGGCGCCGATCGACCTGATCCGCCCCTTCCTCGAGAAGGTCGACGGATCTAACTGACCCCTGCTGGAGCAGGACGGCCTTCGTCCTTAGCTGCGACCGAAGCCGGACGGCGAGACACGCGGAGCAGTCTTGGTGGGAGGCGGACTGATGCGTGTGGCGAACGAGGGGCATTCGCCGCGCGCACTCTCGATCCAACCGGTCGAATCGCTCTAGGACGCGTGGCGCCACGCGCGCGGAGGGGAGACCACGTCTCGCCGGAGCGCAACTGACACGTGCCTTTTCGAGCGAAGAAGGAGGGGGAACGTGGGGGAACCATGGGTTCCCCCACGCAGGGCGAGCTTCGCCGCGAGCCGGAGTCGGGCCGAATTGCCGTGATCGCACCCGGGCGCGCGAAGCGTCCCGGGGCAGCGCGCGCTGCGCTCGATCCGCCGACCGAGGCTGAGCTCGAGACGTGTCCGTTCTGCGCCGGGCACGAGGAGATGACGCCGCCGCAGACGCTCGTGCTGCCGGAGGACGGCGACTGGCGCGTGCGCGTCGTTCCCAACCTCTACCCGGCGCTGGAGCACCAGGAGGTCGTCGTGCACAGCCGGCGCCACGTGCGCTCGCTCGCGGAGCTCGAGGACGACGAGCCGGAGCTGGTCGCGGAAGCGTGGCGGCGTCGCGCTGCCGCGCATCGAGGCTACGTGCACGTGCTCGTGAACGAGGGCCGCGAGGCGGGCTCGAGCCTGCCGCACTCGCACTCGCAGCTCGTGTGGCTGCCGGAGCCGCCGCCGGCCCACACACGTCCGCGTCTCGAGGAGTTCGCGGCGAAGGACGGGCTCGTCGTGGGCTGCCCGTGGGCGAGCCGCCTTCCCTACGAGACGGTGATCGCGCCGGCGGCGCCGGATCCGGCAGGCATCGGGAGCGAGCTGCTCGCGCCGGCGATGCAGCTGCTCGTCGGCGTCGTCCAGCGGCTACACGCCGTCGAAGGCCCCGTGCCCCTGAACACCTGGCTCGAGTACGACGAGCGTGACTGGCGCCTCGTCCTGCTCCCGCGGCTGACGATCCTCGCCGGCCTCGAGCTCGGCGCCGGAATCTTCGTGAACACCCTGCCGCCCGAAGAGGCGGCTCGGCGGCTGGGCGGCTAGGCCGGCCCGTTCGCCTGTGGCGTAATCGGGCGCTGCTCGCGGAAGCGCCGCGCCGCGTCGATCGCCGCGCCCAGGTTGAGACCCTTGTCCTTCGCCTGCTTGATCAGCATCACGGTCTCGAGTGCGTCGATGTCGTAGATCCGCTGCTTCTTGCCCTTGGTCGGGATCTGCGCCTTGTTCGTCCAGTAGTCGAGCTGCATCTTGGAGATGCCGGCGATCTGGCACACCTGGCCCAAATAGAGCTCGACCTTGTCGAGATGTTCGGCGAGATTGATCGGCTCCAGGAAGTCAATCTGTTTACTAACCATCATGAGGCCTTCTTTCGAGT
>JBKOVW010000020.1:0-9040 GCA_046724095.1 Actinomycetota bacterium
CGCCGGCCGCGTCCTACTCGTACGGCGCGAACGTGACGCGGCGGCTCCGCTTGCCCAGCAGCCTTCCGAGCCGGCGCCGGTAGACATGGCGCACGTCACCCTCGTCGAGATGGAACGTGCCGACCACGGACACGAGCGAGCTGTCCGACGGCGTCTCCACTCCTGGTCGGCCTGCGAACACGGCCTCGACTCGCGGCGCAAGCCAGCCGCGGACGTCGTCCAGCACCACGGGCCTGCTCAGCGACAGCTCGACAGGGACCTCGCCCGACCCGAGGAGCACGAACGTCAAGGCCGGAGGCTAGTGCAGGCAAAGCCGCACTAGCCGGAGGCCGAACTCACATGCGCCGCGCAGCCGAAGCGGCGTACATCAACCAGTGCGAAAGCGAAGCTTTCGCACTGCCTACCAACCGGGTGGCGGGATGATGTACACGCGGGCGTCGAGCGGGCCGAACGTGTCGGAGAAGCCCTTGTCGTCGGCGGCGACGGCCGGGCCGCTGCCCCCGAGCACCGCGGCCGAGCGTCCGGCGATGCCGTCGACGTTGATCGTCGCACTGACGGCGGCCGACGTCGTGTTCACGGCGACCACGTAGAGCGCGCCGTTGAGGCTGCGGGCCGAGACGCGGACCGCGGCGCTGTCGGACGTCGCGGTCACCGTCGGCGCGAGCAGCGCCTGGGTCAGCGCCTTGATCTGCCGGTTGGTGCTTGCGATCTCCGCGCCGATCGGGTCCGACCAGTGGTTCGGGAAGTAGCCGACTGCGTCCGCGCCGCCGGCGATCGACAGCCACGTCTCCGCCCGCACCGTCTGCGCTGTCGGGTCGAGCTCGAGGTGCTTGCGGCACGGCTGCTCCATGCGTGCGACCTCGATCCACTGGAACGTCGGCTTGCCACCAGACACGTTGTGCAGCTCGGACTGTGCATCGAACACGTCGCCGAATGCCGGTCGGCACCAGACCTGCAGCGGATAGAGGTCGAAGCCGAGCACGTCCGGGATCTGGAAGAGCACCGGGTACATGCCCTTTCCTTGCGGGAGCGGCTCGGCCTTGCTGTAGAAGTGATTCGTCAGCGTGAGGAAGCTGATGCGCCCGGGCCGCGCCGACGGAATGTCCTGCGCGAGATCGGCGCGCTTCACGTCGCTCTTCAGGAAGGCGTCCCACTCGTCGGGGAAGTACCAGCCGATCACGCCGCGGCCGGTCGCATTCGCGTTCTGCGAGTCGACGATCGAGTACGCGCGGCCGTCGAGGCGCGCCGGCAGGCCGGTGTCGTCCTGGCAGCCGTCGCCCATGAACAGGTTGATGCCGTCGTTGATGTTGCTGTTGAACATGTCCGAGCACTGCGCCCAGACGGCGGTTGCGAAGAAGGGGCGGTCGTCGACGTAGATGCTGCTTCCGCTGGTGCGCGCGCTGCTCTGGTCGAGCATCGGGCCCGTCGTGAACGTCACCGTTGCGGTCTGCGCGCGGTTCCACTCGTCGACCGCGTGCAGGTACGCCGTGTAGGTCGTGGAGAACTCTAGGCCGGTGATGTCGCTGACGTGGTCGATGCGCACGGCGGAGCTCGGCGCGGCCCACACCGTCGGCGCGTCGAGGCCGAACGCCGTCTGCTCGGTCGTCGGGATGTTCGTCTGCCAGGTGACACGCGCGCTCGATGAAGTCAGCGCGCTGACCTGGACGTTCGTGATCTCGAGCGGGTCGAGCGGCGGCGGGGGCGCCTCGGTGTAGTTGCGCGAGTCATCGGGCACCGCCTCGATGCCGCTCGGCTGTTGCGAAGGCTTCGGCCTCAGGTGGACGCGATGCGTGCGATGCATGCGATGCGTGCGCACGTGCTTCGGCGTCGCCGCGGCTCGGCCGGGTGCGTGGACGTATCGCCGCGGAGCGACCTTCACGGCGATCGGCGTCGCCGCCGCGGGCCGGCTCAGGCCCGGAATGTGGACGAGCTTCGGCTTGGCAGGCGGCGCGGGAAAATCAGGCGGCGCAGGTCCGGCGCTGAACGCGGCCGGCGCGGGACCGTGATGGTGGCTGCGCTGCACGAGGACGCCGACCCAGATTCCGGCCAGCGCGACGAGCGCAAGGATGATTTGCCGCAGCCGCATGTCTCCACTGACTGGCATTACCAGGCTGGTTTCGGCCTGGATAGGCCACGTCTTTAGTTCGGCACATAGCTGGCACAAAGCATCCCGAAATAGGTGGATGCTTCGTAACTCAGAAACTCGCCGTGCCACCCGTCGCCGAGCGCGCCGTGCAGCATCAGCATCTGCCACCAGCTGTCCGCCTTGGCCGCGTCGACGAATGCGGGGTCCAGCTCGAGCAAGCCGGCCAGCCGGTCTTGCTGCACGAGCTCGACCACCTGCCTGTCGTACTCCCCCGCGGCGGGATCGAACCCATACGGGCCCGCCGCGTCGTGCGCGTGGCCGTGATCCGCGCTCGCGATGAGCGCAACGCGCTTGCCGGATTCCTCCGCAGCGCGTGCCAGCGCACGGCCGGCCCGCACGTGCTCCTCGAGGGAACGGTCGCGCGCCGGGCTGACCATGACGACCCGCACGGGCGGGTCGTGGCGTCCGCCCATTGCCCACAGCGGAATCAGCACGCCCCAGTCCATCGGCGCCGTCGCAGCGCCGGGATCGTTCGCGCCGAAGCTCGCCCCGACCACCGCGACGCCGTCGTCGTGGAGCGCACCGACCGCCTGCGCCGCGAGCTCGAGGTCGACCGGAACCGAGAGCCGCACGTCCGGAGCGCCGAACTCGTCGAGCGAGCCCGCGACCGATCCGGCCAGCACCACTGCGAAGTGACCCTGCACGTGCACGTTGTGCGGCGTGAGCACGATCGTCGCCTCGGGCTTCGCGGCGTCGAAGCGCTCGCCGAGGACAGCCAGCGCGGCATGCGTCGCGTCGGCGTTCTCGACGGGCGCCTCGGGCAGCGTCCCGTGCGGCGCGATCGCAGCGAAGACGACGCTCATTGCAAGGAGTTCAGGCGCTCGATCAGCAGGTCGAGGAACCCGTCCGCGTCGATGTCCACGGCGACGTGCGAGTTCGGCTCCCGCCCGCTGCGGCGCCAGACATCGACGACCGTGCGTCCGCGGCAGAGCTCCGACTCGACGTCGATCTCGGTGTTCAGGTGCTCGGTCTTGACGAGGTCGTCGCGGATGACGTGCGCGACGGCGACGGCGTCGTGGATCGGCGACCCGTCGAAGCCGTAGACCTCCTTGTGGAAGTGCCCGTAGAACTCGAGCAGCTCCGCCACCATCCTCCCCACGCGTCCGGCCAGGCGTCCGACGTGCGCCGACGTGAAGAGGGCCTTGTGCGTCACGTCGAGCCCGACCATCGTCACGTCGAGGCCGCCGGCGAAGACGCGCGCAGCCGCCTCGGGGTCGGCCCAGATGTTGAACTCCGCCGCGGGCGTGACGTTGCCCTCGGCGATCGCGCCGCCCATGAGAACGATCCGCTCCGGGCGCGCGTCAGGGTGGAGCGCGAGCAGCAGCGCGACGTTCGTGAGCGGACCGGTCGGGACGAGCGTGACGCCGCCGTCGTGCTCGCGGATCTTGTCGGCGAGGAAGTCGACCGCATGCCGGTCGAGCGGCTCTGCCTGCGCGGCCGGCAAGTCCGGCCCGTCCAGCCCGGTCTCGCCGTGCACGTACGACGCGACGTACTGCGGGCGGACGAGCGGGCGATCCGCGCCGGCTGCGACCGGCGCGTCGCCGCGTCCGACGAACTCGAGCACGCGGATCGCGTTCGCGGTCGTCTTGTCCAGCGTCTGGTTGCCGGCGACGGTCGTGACGCCGAGCAGCTCGAGCTCCGGCGACGCGAGCGCCAGCATGAGCGCGATTGCGTCGTCGTGGCCGGGGTCGCAGTCGAGGAGGATCTTGGTGCTCACGCAGCGCGGAGTATTGCGTCTACCTCGCTCGCGGTCGGCAGTGAAGGCTGTGCCCCGAAGCGCGACGCGGCGATTGCGCCGGCAGCGCACGCGCGTCGGAGCGCTTCCTCGTGGTCGCGCCCCTCGAGCACGGAGACGACGAGACACGCGGTGAACGCGTCGCCGGCTGCGGTTCCGTCGACGGCGTCGACACGTGGCGGTGTCGCGCGCGCAACCTCCTTCCCGTCCTCGAGCAGCACCGCGCCCTCCTCTCCGAGCGTCAGCGCGAGCAGCGGCTGCTCGCCGATCAGCTCGGCCTCGTAGCGGTTGGCGACGACGAGGTCCGCCTCGACGGCGAGCGGCCGTGCGGGCGCAGCGTTGACGCAGAGCCACTCGGCCTGCGCACGCGCCTCCTGCAGAGCGGTGTCGGGGACCTCGAGCTGGCAGAGGACGCTGCCCCGCGCCGTGAACCCGCCGACATGCGCATTCGCGCCGGGCACGACCACGATCTGGTTCTCGCCGTCGTCGGCGACGAGGATGATCGCGATGCCGGTCGACGCATCCGCCTCGCGCACCGCGAGGTCGACCCCGGCCTCGCGCAGACCCGCGAGCGCGTCGCCGGCGTTCGCGTCACGTCCCACGCAGCCGACCATCCGCACCTCCGCGCCGAGGCGGGCGCCCGCCACGGCCTGGTTCGCGCCTTTCCCGCCCGGGATGCGATCGAGCGTCGCTCCGCTGAGCGTCTCCCCCGCCCTCGGCAGGCGCTCGACCCGGGCAACGAGGTCGAGGTTGATCGAGCCGACGACGGTCAGCGAGGCGGCCACAGGGGGATACTGCAGCCCGAAGCGATGAGCTGGAGCGACTTCGAGCGCGCTGCGCCTGATCTGGCGCAGGCGGCACGGGCTCGCCTGGAGGCGACGCGTGTCGCGCTGCTCGGCACGATCCGCACGGACGGGTCTCCGCGCATCAGCCCGATCGAGCCCTACTTCACTTCCGACCACCTGCTGCTCGGTGCGATGGCGATGTCGCTCAAGGCGCGCGACCTGCGCCGGGATCCGCGGTGTGTGCTGCACAGCCCCATCTCGGACCCGGATGCGGGCGAGCCGGAGTTCAAGCTCTACGGTAGAGCTGTGCCGACCCGGTCGAGCGACGTCCCGGCGACGGCATGGTGGCTCTCACATCCGCCGGGCGCGGCCCTGGTTTTCGCCGTTGAAGTGGAGAGCGCCGCCGCGATCGACTGGGCGCTCGAGCGCGGCGAGATGACCGTCACGCGCTGGTCACCGCAGAACGGCCTCGTCGAGACGACGCGCAGCTATCCCTAGAGGTTGCGTGCGACGAGAGCCTGGGCGTAGTGCGAGCGCAGCAGCACTACGCCCAGGCGAACTGATGCGAGGCGAGCACGCGCAGCCTGCTCGCGCCGCACGGAAGAGACCACCGCCAACCAACAGAGAGCGCGCGAGCTCAGCTCGCGCGCGTTCAGCGCGAAGCGCCGTACCACCAGCAGCGAAAGCCCAGCTTTCGCTGCTTCTATGCAGCGAGCGCGCGCAGGTCGACTGCCGCGCGCTCGAGATTCTCGCGCAGGTCGAACAGGCCGGCCCAGAGCGAGGAGCGGTCGGGCGACGCGTCGAGGCGGGCCATGTCGGCTAGCCCCTGGAGCGCGCGCACGAGCACGGCGAGCTCGAGATACGACTGCGCGACACGCGTCGGACAGGCGCTGACGCCCGCCCGCTTCAGGATCGGCGCCCACTCGAGCAGCTCGCCGGCTCCCGGCCCGCCGTACCAAGACCGCCCCTCGGCGCGGTCGGACTCCAGCTCGAGGAGATAGCGGTCGAGGGGCCGATCGAGACCGGCGAGCGCGGTCTCCGCACGGTCGGCGGCGTGCCGCAACGCGGCTTCACGACCGCCGGGCGTCGATGGGTACGCATCGCCGCGAGCCCAACGCTCGAGCAGGCGGCAGAACGCGAGGGCGGCGGCCTCGCACGCGCCGAGCTGGCCCACCAGCCGGCGCGCGGTCGCCCATTCGGACGCGTGGTCCTCGAGGACGTCCGCCCATCCGGGCTCTCTCGCGCGCAGGGTGCTCATACCTCAACCACTACCGGAAGGATCATCGGCCGGCGATGGGTTCGGTCATACACGAGCTGGCCCACCTCGTCGTGGAGGTGCTCCTGTAGGAGCTTGATCTCGCTGATCTCGTCGCGTAGACATGCCTGCAACACACGGTCGGCCTCATCACGCAATTCGTCAAGGAGGGGACCGGAACCGTCGCCGAACCCGCGCGCGATCAGCTCGGGCGGTCCGGCGGAGCCTCCGTTCGACGACGCGAGCGTCGCCACGATGATCAGCACGCCGTCCTCCGACAGCCTGCGCCGATCGCGCAGGGCCACGTCCTGCACGTCCCCCACTCCGAGCCCGTCGACGAATGCGACGCCGGTCTCGATCTCGTCGACGACGCGCACGCCGTCCCGCGACAGCTCGACGACGGTTCCGTTCTCGGCGAGGACGATGTTCGACGCCGGCACGCCCGCGTCGCGGGCGAGCTGCGCGTGGGCCGCCTGCATGCGGTACTCGCCGTGCACCGGCATCACGGCGCGCGGCCGCAGCAGGGACAGGAGCGTCCGGAGCTCCTCCGAACACGCGTGGCCGGACACGTGTACGGGCGCGATCTCCTGGTGCAGCACTTCCGCCCCGGCCTTGGCGAGCTGATTGATGGTGTCGTGCACGCGGAGCTCGTTCCCCGGCACCGGCTTCGCGGAGATGATCACGGTATCGCCGCGCTCGACGTGGAGCGCCGGATGATCGTGGTACGCGATGCGGGTCAGCGCGGAGAGCGGCTCGCCCTGGCTGCCCGTGCAGAGGATCAGCTGCTCGTTCGGCGGCAGCTCCTCGAGCTCGGGCGGGCGGATGAGCACGCCGTCGGGAACGTCCATGTAGCCGAGGTTGCGGGCGATGTTCGCGTTCTTGCGCATCGAGCGCCCGACGATGCACACCTTCCGCCCGAGGCCGATCGCGACGTCGACCGCCTGCTGCATCCGGTGCACGTTCGAAGCGAACGACGAGACGAGGATGCGCCCTTCGCGCAGCGGAAAGATCTGCCGGAACGCCTCGCCGACGATGCGCTCCGAGGGCGTGAAGCCGGGGCGCTCGGCGTTGGTCGAGTCGCCGAGCAGCAGGTCGACGCCGCGGTTGCCGAGGTCGGCGAGCCTGCCGACGTCGGTCTTCAACCCGTCGACCGGCGTGTGGTCGAGCTTGTAGTCGCCCGTGTGGACGATCCGGCCCGCAGGCGTCTCGAGCACGATCGCGGCCGAGTCGGGAATCGAGTGGGCCATGCGCACGAGCTCGATCCGGAACGCCCCCACCTCTCGCGGCGGGTCGTCCGGGTGCACCTCCCGGAGGTCGGCGGAACGCAGCAGGCCGTGCTCGTCCAGCTTCGACTTGATCAGGCCGAGCGTCAGGCGCGTCGCCCAGACCTCGGGGATGCGCACCTCCCGCATCAGATACGGCAGCGCGCCCACGTGGTCCTCGTGACCGTGCGTGAGGATGACAGCCCGGATCGAGCCCGCCCGCTCGCGCAGGTACGTGAAGTCGGGCAGGACGAGGTCGACGCCGAGATGCTCGTCCCGCGGGAAAGCCAGGCCGGCGTCGATGACGACGATGTCGTCGCCGCACTCGTAGACCGTCATGTTCTTGCCGACCTCGCCCAGGCCGCCGAGTGCCACGATCCTGCAGGTTTCAGCCATACGCGCCCAGTCTAAGGCGCCGACTTGGGGGCGCCGCGCAGACGCTCACCTAAGCGGGTGAGCCGATCCGGCCGATAGACCAGGTGTGGGCCACACGACCCTGGCTTTGTTCCTTGCTGCCGCGATCCTCGTGGGCCTCTTCGAGGACTCCGACCGCGAGCGGTTGCGCGGGCCCGTCCAAGCCGACCGTTTCCGCCTGGCGAGCGCCGTCCAGATCGCGGCGGTGCTCATGCTCGGCCCGTGGTGGGGCGCGCTCGTCGCGGGGGCCGGCACCGTCGCGGCCGGGGTCTTCCACGGCGTCGCGCCGCGGAAGGTCTGCTTCGACGCGCTCGCCTACGGCGGCGCCGCATGCGTCGCGGGGCTCGTGTTCGAGGTCGCCGGCGGCAACGTGGGCAGCCTGCGGCTGCTCGACGACCTCGTTGCGCTCGTCGCCCTTGCCCTCGCGTACCTGACCGCCCGCGCGCTCCTGCTCGACGTCGTACGTGCGAGGGAGCACTTCGACCCACGCCTCGTCTCGAGCGCGGGCGAGACCGGCCTCGGCGCTGCGATCGCGCTGCTCGCGATCGACCAGCCCTGGAGCGTCGTGGTGCTCGTGCCGCTCGCGATCGCCGTGCACCACCAGCAGGTCCGGCTGCGCAGCCTGCAGCAGGAGACGCTGCGCGCGCTCGAGACGTTCGCCAACATCGTCGACGAGCGCGACCCGTCGACGTACCGCCACTCCCTGCGCGTCGCGGGCTATGTGGACTCGCTGGCGCGCGCGCTGCGGCTGCCGTTCTCCGACATCGACCGCCTCCGCTGGGCAGGCCGGCTGCACGACCTCGGCAAGGTCGCCGTCGATGCGTCGGTCCTGCGAAAGCGCGGCGGCCTCGACGGCGCCGAGTGGGCGGCGATGCGCCGTCATCCGCGGCTGTCTGCACGTCTGTTGCAGCGGTTCGAGTTCGTCGCGCCGCAGGCGCGCGCCGTCGAGCTCCACCACGAGCGCGTCGACGGACACGGCTACTACGGCGTGGGTGGCGACGATCTGCCGCTCGCGTCCCACTTCCTGATCGTCGCCGACAGCTTCGATGCGATGACGACCGACCGCCCTTACCGCAAGGGCCTGTCGCACGAGGCGGCGCTGATGGAGATCGAGAACAACGCCGGCACGCAGTTCCACCCCGCGGTGGCGAAGGCGTTCGTGGCCGTGCAGCGCGGGATCGACCCGACCACGGTGTTGACCCCCGCCGAGCTGCAGGAGCTGCGCCGCGCGTCCGCGCCGTACCGCCTGCGCCTGGTCGGCGCCGGCGAGCTCAAGGAGCGGCCGGAGCTGCTCGCCCTCGGCGGCGTCGTGCTCGCGCTCGCGGGCCTCGGGTTCGGCCAGGGGTGGCTGACGGCGACCGGAGGCGCGCTCGCGTTCGCCGGGCTCGGCCTCCGCGCCCTCGTCCAGGTCCGGGCCGGACGAGCCGCCGCCGCGCTCCAGCG
>JBKOVW010000147.1:0-24513 GCA_046724095.1 Actinomycetota bacterium
GGATTGGCCAGCTCCTTGATCACAACGAACGCGCTTGCCGGCTGGATCTCCGAGAAAACCTCGCTGTGGGCGCGCGCGACGTCGTCGAAGATGTCGGCTCGCGTCCCGTACACGCGCGTCCGCACGACGTCCTCCGCGCGGGCGCCGAGATCGGCGAGCGCCTTCATGATGATCTCGAGGCAGAGGCGCGTCTGGCCGTACGCGTCGGCGGGCGGCGCCGCGCCGTCCCCGGGAATCGGCGCCGTGCCGGAGACGGAGATGTGATCGCCGACGCGGACCGCGCGCGAGTGTCCCCAGATGCCCTCGTACGGATTCCCCGAAAAGACGAGGCGGCGTTCCATCGACGTAGTATCGCGCGCCGGTGGAAGCGCTTCGGCTCATCGACGACTGGCCGGCGACGACGAAGGCAGCGTTCGCGTTGCGTGCCGGGGAGCTCGAAGGCGTGCGCGGGAGGCGCGACCACGTCTTCCGGTGGGCGTCGATTACGAAGCTCCTGACCGCTTTCGCCGCATTGATCGCCGCTGAGGAGGGCGTCATCGACCTGGACGAGCCCGCCGGCCCGGAGGGGTCGACCGTGCGGCACCTCCTCGCACACGCCTCGGGGTTGCCGTTCGATGAAGGGGGTCCGACTTCGCGCGTCGGTCAGCGGCGGGTCTACTCGAACGTCGGCTACGAGACGCTCGCGGACCACGTCGCCGAGCGTGCAGAGATGCCGTTCACCGAGTACCTCGCGGCCGGAGTGCTGCGCCCACTCGGGATGAGAGCGGAGCTCCGCGGATCCGCTGCGTCCGAGCTGCACGGAACCCTCGACGACCTACTCGCGTTCGGGCGCGAGCTGCAACGGCCGACCCTCGTCGCGCCCGAGACGCTCGAGGAGGCGACGACCGTGCAGTTCCCCGGGCTCGCGGGCGTGCTTCCGGACTTCGGCCGCTTCGATCCCATGGACTGGGGACTCGGCTTCGAGCTTCGCGACGAGAAGGAGCCGCACTGGACGGGCACGCGCGCCTCGCCGCGGACGTTCGGGCACTTCGGCGGGAGCGGCACCTTCCTCTGGGTCGACCCCGAGGCCGATATCGCGCTCGGCGTCCTCACCGACCTCGAGTTCGGGGAGTGGGCGAAGGAGGCGTGGCCGCAGTTGTCAGACGCCGTGCTTGCGGAAGAACGCTAGGACGATCCGGTCGAAGTCGTCGGGGCGCTCGAGGCTCGGAAGGTGTCCCGAGCCGGCGATCGTCGCGCGCTCGGCGCCGGGGATGTCGGCGGCGAGCCTGTCGGCGATCTCGTGGATGTCGTGCACGTCCTCGTAGCCGGTCACGACGAGCGTCGGCGCTGCCACGTCACCCAGCCGTGTGGAAGCCGGCGGATCGAGCTGAGCGCTGCTGACCTCATGTCCCCACTGTCGCTCGAAGGCGACGCGCTGCATGTCGGCGACGAGCGCGCGCACTTCCGGGTCGACGTCCTCTGCGAGCCACAGCTTCAGGTTCGCCTCGACAGCCGCGTCGAGGTCGCCGCGCTCGAGCGCTGCGTCTTCCTCGGCGCCGAAGGCGCGCACTTCCTCCGACCACTCGTGTCCGTCGAGGCCGGAGCCGACGAGGACGAGCGCCGCTACGCGGTCGGGCGACTCCAGCGCGAGCTCGAGCGCGATCCTCCCGCCGAGCGACGTGCCGACGAGCGCGACCGGCTCGTCGGGCAAGCGGTCGCGCACGAACATCCGGTAGTCGACGACGTCCGGCTCGGGCGGGCCCTGGCCGAAGCCGGGCAGGTCGAATGCGCGCGCCGGGGCGAGCGTCTCGAGCTGCTGCCGGTACATCCGCGAGTCGGCGATGCCTGCGTGCAGCAGGACGCGCTCAGCCGTCATCCGCAAAGAGCTGAGGCGCCGACTTGGCGGCGCCGCATAGAGGTGCCGCGGGCTTTGCCCGGGGCACCGTCTTAACCAACAAGATCCTCTCCACTGCGCTCGGAACCCTCGTCATCCGCAAATAGGGGCCGAATGTACTCGTCGAACGTCGCCTGGTCGCAGCTCGCGACGGTGGCGGGTGTGAGTGCCCGGACGGAGGCCGTGCGCGGGATGTGCATCGCGAGCGCGACCTCGCCGAAGTAGTCGCCCGGCCGGAGCACCCCCTGTGAGCCGCGGCTTGCCTGCGACACCGAGAGCATCCCGCTCAACACGACGTAGAAACGGTCGCCCGCCTCTCCTTCGGAGACCAGCCCCGCCCCGGCGGGAACGTCTTCACGCGTCATGTTCTGCGCGAGCCGCGCGAGCGTCTCGCCGGGCACTGTCGCGAGCAGCCCGATGCGCGAGAGCTCGTGCTGAGTCGCCCCGGCTGCGCGCGGGCTCATATGGTGTTCCTCATGGGTGCTCTCGACGGGTGGCGCTTCTGTCCCATCTGCGGCGAGGCTATCGACAACCAGGGAGAGCGCGTGGAGTGCCGAGCGTGCGGCTACGTCGGCTACGCGAACGCTGTCCCCGGAGCGGAGGCGGTGTGCTTCGACGAAGGGGGACGCGTGCTGCTCGGACGGCGCGCGTACGATCCCGGCGCGGGGCTGTGGGACCTGCCAGGCGGCTTCCTGCACGAGGACGAGCTGCCGGTCGACGCGCTGCGACGCGAGGTGCGCGAGGAGACCGGCCTCGAGCTGGAGCTGCTCGGGTTCCTCGGGCACTGGCTCGAGCCCTACGACGGCCGCATCGTGCTGTGCCTCGCGTGGACCGCTCGCGCGAGCGGCAAGGCGCAGGCGGCGGACGATCTCGTCGAGGTGCGCTGGTTCGAGCCGGACGAGCTGCCGTCTGCGGACGAGCTCGCGTTCACGCACTACCCGGATGTGCTTGCCGCGGCGCTCGCGCGTAGCCCGGGAGCGGGAGGCCGTACCGCTCGCTGAGCGCCTTGACGTCGCGCTCGTGCTCCTCGTCGAGCTCGTAGTCGGTCGTGTGGTTGACGAGCACGACCTCTGCAGTCAGGCAGGGAACGTCGCGACCGAGGATTCGGCCGACGCCGTCGAAGCCCGCAGCGGGAAAGATCCAGTCTTCGCCGTTCTCCATCCGGTAGACGCCGTCGCCGTTCGGTTGCACGGCGGCTGGGTGAACGTCGACCTGACGCCCTATGTCGTCGACGAGGACGAAGCACGACGGCGACGCGTCGTACTGCACGCCGTAGCCGCGCTCGGCGAGCGCGTCGACGATGCGTCCCTTGTCCTCGACCCGCGAGACGAGGTCGAGGTCGTCGTGTGGCCGCGTCGGTGTGCCGAGCAGCGCGTCGACGGCCCAGCCGCCGTCGAGCCACACGGGGATGTCGCGCCGGGCTAAGTCGGCGAGCAGCTCGAGCACGCGGGCGGCGTCCATGTCAGATTGCGGCGCGCGGCCGCGTCCGGCGCGCGTCACGGCACGAGCACGCGGAGCGCCCGCGGCTCGATCCGGAACTCGATCGGCGTGCGCAGGACGTCCGGCTCGCCGTCGACCGCCGCCTCGAGGTGCCCGGCCGTCGCGTCGACGACGAAGCGCTCGCCGACGCGCTCGTCGCCCGGCACGTAGAGGTGCAGCTTCCCCTCGTCGAGCCGCTCGCGCGCGCCGATCGTCGGGAAGTCGATGCGATACGCGTTGTTCGCGACGAGCGCGATGCGCGCGTCGACGGCCTCGCCGTCGATCGTGATTCCGAGCGGCCGGCGATGCGCCAGCAGCGCCGCCCACGCGCGCACGCGCGCGAATGCCGCGCGCCGGCGGCGGTGGTGCTCGCGGCGATGCACGAGCCGCGCATAGACACCGAGCGAGACGTTGTTCAGGAACAGGCGACCGTCTGCGCGACCGACGTCGATTCGCCGTTCGGCGCCGTCGAAGGCGCGCAACGCGGCGAGCGGATCGTTGCGGTCGAGCCCGAGGTCGCGCGCGAAGTGATTCCGCGTCCCGAACGGGACACACACGAACGGGACGTCGCGCTCACGCGCGACCTCGGCGACGGCTGCGAGCGACCCGTCCCCGCCGGCGATGCCCACCGCGTCCGCTCGTGCCGCGCGCGCCACGTTTCCCGGATCCTCGCCCTCGCGCAGCTCGTGCACGTCGATGCCGAGCCGCCGCGCCTCCGCCGCCAGCTCTTCCGCGCCGGGCCCGCCGCCGGAGCGCGGATTCACGATCAGCAGGCCCTTCAAGGGCGCGAACACACCGTCGGGTCTTGGGACTCCGGCATCCCTCGAATGAGCCGATCGGCCCATGGCGCCGTCCGGCCCTCATGCCGATATTTACGGTTATGAGCGAACGCGGCCTCCATCACATCGAGGACGATCTCAGCGAGACCTGGGTGGAGGACTGGGCAGGCGCCGGCGTCGCCGAGATCGAAGCCCTCCTCGCCAAGCACGCTGCGTTCCTGAGCTTCCTCGACGCGCAAGAGTCGTAGCGTTTCGGGCCGGGGTGCCCGCGGTACACCTCGGTTACATGAAGCTCAGCTATCTGTGGCGCGGGCTTCCGGGCCACCCGATTCATCCCCCGCTCACCGACGCGACGATCGGGACGTACACCTTCGCGACGGTTGCAGCGCTCGCCGAGGTGCTCGGCATCACACAGAACGCCGGCGCGTACGGCTGGTGGATCGCGCTGATCCTGGGCCTGATCTTCACGGTCCCGACCGCGCTCACCGGCTTCGCCGACTGGCTCACGATCCAGTGGCGGAGCGATCTCTGGTGGACGGCGACCTACCACATGCTCTCGATGGTCACCGCGACGGTCTGGTTCGCGCTCGCGGCAATCTTCGGCCACGGCGCGTACACGCACGGAAACGTCAGTGCCGGCGCGTTCGTCCTGACGCTGATCGGCTTCGGCTTCCTGACTCTCGGCGGGTGGATGGGCGGGGCGGTCGTCTTCGTCCACGGCATGCGCGTGCTCAACCTCGTGCACGAGCCGGCCGAGCGGGCCGTCTCACCCGTGCCGCACAAAGAAAAGGAAATGGCAGAGGGGGCCTGACGGCCCCCTCGCTGCCTAACTCTCGCTGAGCCCGAGCGCGCGCTCCAGCGACGACTTCGGATGCGCACCGACGGCCGCGGCCGCGGGTTGGCCCTCCTTGAAGAGGATCATCATCGGGATCGACTGAACGCCGAAGCGCATCGCCAGCTCCTGCTCCTCGTCGATGTTCACCTTGACGAGCTTCAGGTCGCCGTTGCGCTCGTCGACGATCTTGTTCAGCACGGGCTCGACGGCGTGGCAGGGGCCACACCATTCCGCCCAGAAGTCGACGATGACGGGCTTGTCGCTCTGGAGCACTTCCTGCTCGAAGCTCTGTTCCGTGACAGCAGTAGACATCTGGTCCTTTCTTAACTGACCTGCCGGTCGTACCCCTCTTACAACGCTTCGCAACCCCGTTTTAGTCCAGCCCTACAATCGAAGCGATGTTCGAGGCGCTGCCACAGTACCCAGACCACCTCGCCCTGGAGAGCGAGATCCTCGCCTGGTGGGAGGCGGAGGGGATCTTCGACCGCCTGCGCGAGCGCAACCGCGGCGGGCCGCGGTTCAGCTTCATGGACGGCCCGATCACCGCCAACAATCCGATGGGGGCACACCACTGCTGGGGCAGGACGCTTAAGGACGTCTTCCAGCGCTACAAGGCGCTGCGCGGCCACGAGCTCCGCTACCAGAACGGCTTCGACTGCCAGGGCCTCTGGGTCGAGGTCGGCGTCGAGCGCGAGCTCGGGCTCAACTCGAAGCGGGAGATCGAGGAGTACGGCATCGCGGAGTTCGCCGAGCGCTGCAAGGAGCGCGTCGCGAAGTACGCCGAGATCATCACCGACCAGTGCCGCCGCCTCGGCATGTGGATGGACTGGGACAACGACTACTACACGTTCTCCGACACGAACATCGAGTACATCTGGCGTTTCCTCAAGGAGTGCCATGACCGGGGATGGCTCTATCTCGGACACCGCTCCGTCGAGTGGTGCCCTCGCTGCGGCACGTCGCTCTCCCAGCACGAGCTGATCAACTCGTACGCGGAGCTGACGCATCCGTCGCTCTACGTCCGTTTCCCGCTCAAGGGGCGCGAGGGCGAAGCGCTCATCGTCTGGACGACGACGCCGTGGACGCTGCCGGCGAACGTCGCCGCCGCCGTGAACCCCGACGCCGAGTACGGGCTCGCCGACGGCGGCTGGTGGGCGGTCGAGCGAAAACCGGACGCAGCGTTCACGAAGCGCGTGCGCGGGGCAGAGCTCGTCGGCCTCGAGTACGAAGGCCCGTTCGACCAGCTGCCGGCACAGCAAGGCGTGGTCCATCGCGTCATCCCGTGGGACGACGTCTCGCTCTCCGAAGGCACGGGCATCGTGCACATCGCGCCGGGGTGCGGCGCCGAGGACTTCGAGCTGTCGCGCGTGCACGACCTGCCGGTGCTGACCCCGATCGACGAGAGCGGCCGCTTCTACGGCGCCTACGGCGAGTTCGAAGGCAGGTCGACCGAGGATGTCGAGGGGCCGGTGAAGGTCGAGCTCGAACGGCGCGGCCTGCTCGTCGGCGCCGGCTCGATCGAGCACCGCTATCCGATCTGCTGGCGCTGCTCGACGTCGCTCGTCTTCCGTATCGCCGACGACTGGATGATCCGCGCCGACGAGATCCGCCAGCCGATGCTCGACGCCAACGCGACGGTCGAGTGGACGCCGGACTTCTATTCGAAGCGTATGGACGACTGGCTGCGGAACATGGACGACTGGAACATCTCGCGCCGCCGCTACTTCGGGCTGCCGCTGCCGTTCTACCCGTGCGAGTCGTGCGGGAAGCTGATGGTGATCGGCTCGCTCGCGGAGCTGCGCGAGCGTGCGACCGCCGGGCTCGGCCAACTCAAGGAGCTGCACCGGCCCTGGATCGACGAGGTGCCGATCCGCTGCGAGTGCGGTGCGGAGGTACGTCGCGTGACGGAAGTGGGCGACGCGTGGCTCGACGCGGGCATCGTCCCGTTCTCGACGCTCGGGTGGCAGAACGCGGAGTGGAAGGAGCACGGCTACGCGACGGGCGCCGCGCAGGGCCTCACCGGCGCCGATCTTCCCGATCACGCGTACTGGGAGCAGTGGTACCCGGCGGATTGGGTCTCCGAGATGCGCGAGCAGATCCGGCTCTGGTTCTACTCCCAGTGCTTCATGTCCGTGACGCTGACGGGGCGCTCGCCGTACAAGGCCGTGCTGACGTACGAGAAGCTGTTGGACGAGAACGGTCGCGAGATGCACCGCTCGTGGGGGAACGCCATCGACGCGGCCCAGGCGCTCGAGAACATCGGCGCGGACGTGATCCGGTTCATGTACTGCGAGCATGTCCCGAGCCAGAACCTGAAGTTCGGCTACGGGCCGGCGGCCGAGATCCGGCGCCGCCTGCTCACTTACTGGAACTCCGTCAAGTTCTTCGTCGACTACGCGAACGTCAAGGGGTTCCGGCCGTCTGAGGAGCCGCCCGGCGAGCTGCAGCCGCTCGACCACTGGCTCGTCGAGCGCACGGAGCAGCTGGTCGCGGAGATCACGGAGCAGTACGAGCGCTACTGGACGCCGGGGGTGATGCGCGCGTTCGACTCGTTCGTCGACGACCTCTCTAACTGGTACATCCGCCGTTCCCGGCGGCGATTCTGGAACAGCGACGAGGTCGCGCTGTGGACGCTGCATTACGCGCTCGTGCGGTCGGTCCAGGTGATCGGGCCTGTGATGCCGTTCCTCGCCGACTTCCTCTGGCGGCGCCTGCGGGCCGACGACGCGCCGGAGTCGGTCTTCCTCGAACCGTGGCCCGAGGCGAGGCCGCGCGACGAGGAGCTCCTCCGCGAGGTGGACGAGGTACGGCGGATCGTCGAGCTCGGCCGGCAGGCTCGCGGCGATGCCGGCGTGAAGCTGCGGCAGCCGCTGCGCCGGCTCGTCGTGCAGGGCGCCGGCCCGGCGCAACGCCATGCGGCCGAGATCGCCGAGGAGCTACGCGTCAAGGAAGTCGAGTTCGCCCCGGTCGAGGCTGTGGAGGTGCGCGTCAAGCCCAACCTGCCCGTGCTCGGGCCGAAGCTCGGGAAAGAGCTCGGTGCCGTGCGCTCGGCGCTGGAGGCGGGCGAGTTCGAGCAGCTCGAGGGCGGCGGCGTGCGCGTCAACGGACACGAGCTCGGCGCCGACGAGGTGCTCGTCGAGCGCCGCGGGCGCGCCGGCTGGGCGCTCGCCGCGGACGACGCGCTCACGATCGCGGTGACGACGGAGCTCGACGACGAGTTGCGCACGCTTGGGCGCGTCTATGAGCGCATCCACCAGGTGAACGCGATGCGAAAGGACGCGGGCCTCGAGCTCACCGACCGGATCCACCTGAGGCTGCCGAACGTCGACGAAGACCTCGTCGAGCATGTCGACTGGATCAAGGAAGAAGTGCTCGCCACGGAGCTGGTCTTCGCGGACGTCGGCGAGCCGCAGATCGAAAAGGTCTCATAAGCGTTTCTCATCGAGTCGCGCATGCTTGAATAAGCGCCCATGAGGCGGGGCATTGCAGTGGTCGGTGCGGCCCTCGTCCTCGCCGTTCTCGGCGACGCGCTCTTCCAGGGGCAGCCGCTCGGGCTCAACGTGGCGCTCTGGGCGCTGGCGCTCACGGTCTCCGTGGCTGTGCTTCTTCGGGTTCGGCGCGCGCCGCTGCATCAGGGCCGGCGCTGCATGCTCGCGCCGCTACTGCTCTTCGCGTCCCTGTTCGTCTGGCACGACTCGCCGCTTGTCGTCGCGGCGAATCTGCTTGCGATCGCCGCCGCCGTGAGCGTCGGCGCGCTGCGCAACGTGCGCGATGCGACGCTGACCCAGTACGGCGAGGGGTTCGTCGGCGCGGCGAGCTCGACGCTCGTCGGCGCGGCACCCTTGCTGATGACGGACATCCGCTGGAGCGAGGTTGCCGGACGCGCCCGCTCGCAGAAGCTGACCGCCGTCGCACGCGGTTTCGCTCTCGGAATCCCACTGCTCGCCGTCTTCGGCGCGCTCTTCGTCGCTGCGGATGCGATGTTCAAGCACCTCGTGACGTCCGCGGTGCCGACGCTCGACGCGAGTGTCGCCGAGCGCCTGGTCGTCGTTGCGGTCTGGGCGTGGCTCGTGGGCGGGCTGCTCCGCGATCTGCTGAAGTCGCGCGAGCGCTCCGAGGACGTTCGGCTCGTTGACAGGCGGCGCCTCCTCGGCCCGCTGGAGATCGGGGTCGCCCTCGCGGTGCTCGACCTTCTCTTCCTCGCCTTCGTCGTCGTGCAGTTCCGGTACCTCTTCGGCGGCAGCGCACTCGTGCAGTCCGAGGCCCACCTCACGTATGCCGAGTACGCGCGGCACGGCTTCTTCGAGCTCGTCGCCGTCACGGCGCTGACGCTGCCGGTGCTGCTGCTCGCGGACTGGGCGCTCGGCGAGCGCGGGCGGCGCGCGTTCCGCTGGCTTGCCGCCGCGCTGCTCGTCCTGCTCGGCGTCGTGATCGCGTCGGCGCTCGAGCGGATGCGCCTGTACGTGCAGCATTTCGGCTTGACGGAGCTGCGTCTCTACGCGACGGGGGTGATCCTCTGGCTCGCCGCGGTGTCCGCGTGGTTCGCTGTAACGGTCCTGCGCGGTCGGCGACACGCCTTCGCGGTCGGTGCGCTCGTCGCCGGCTTTGTCGCGACGTTCGCATTGAACGTCGTGAATCCCGACGCGCTGATCGCGCGCACCAACGTGACGCGGCCGGCCGTCGACGTGTCGTACCTCGCACACTTGAGCGACGACGCGGTGCCGACGCTCGTCAGCCGGATTCGCACGCTGCCGGCCCCGCAGCGCGCGGTGCTTGCGCAGGCGCTGCTCGAACGCGGCCGCGCGGGCCGTGACTGGCGCTCCTGGAATCTCTCGCGTGCGCGGGCGGACGGCGCTCTCAGCCGGCACCGAGCCGAGCTAGCCGTTCTAGCCCGAGCTCCAGGGTCTCGTCCGTAACGGCGAGCGACAGCCGCGCCCAGCCGGCGCCGCGCGCGCCGAAGCCTTCGCCGGGAGCGAGCGCGACGCGCTGCTCCGCGAGGATCTGTTCGACCGTGACGCCGTCGGGCAACCGGAACCAGACGAAGAACGTTCCCTCCGAGCGCGCCTCGAGGCCGCCGAGCGCTGCGAGCGCGCGGTCGCGCCGCCGCTCGTACGTCGCGCGGCGTTCCTCGACGGAGTCCTGCGGGCCGGCGAGCGCTGCGATGCCGGCCTCCTGCACCGGCCGGAAGATTCCGGCGAACGCGTGATCCTGGAACGTCTCGATGCGGCGCACGAGCTCCGCGCTCCCGAGCGCGAAGCCGAGCCGCCAGCCGGCCATGCCGTACGACTTGGACATGCTGAACAGCTCGATGCCGACCTCGCGGGCGCCGTCTGCGGCGAGGAAGCTGCGCGGCTCGCGCCCGTCGAAGACGAGGTCGCCGTAAGCGAAGTCGTGCATCACCCACGCGTTGTTCCGGCGGGCCCACTCGACCGCCTCGTCGAAGACGCCGTCCGGGGCCGCGGTCGCGGTCGGGTTGGTCGGGAAGTTGAGGTACATGGCGTCGCCGGACATGTCGAAGCCGGTGAACGGAGCGACGGCTGCGTCCGCTAGGGCGACGGCGGAGAAGTAGTCCGGATAGCCGGGGTCGGGGAGGACGATCGTCCCGCCGCGCTCGACCGCGCTGAGCGCGAACTCCATCAGCCCGGTCTTCGTCCCGGGAAGGACGGCGACCTCGCTCGCTGGATCGAGCTCCACGCCGTAGAGCTCCGCATAGCGCGCGGCGATGGCCTCCTTCAGCGCCGGAAGGCCGGCGAACGGCGCGTACCCGTGCACGTCCGCGCGGGCGGCGGAGTCTGCGAGCGCCTCGACGACGTGGGCCGGCGGCCCGACCTCGGGGTTGCCGCGTCCCAGGTCGACGAGCGGGTCGCCGTCCGCCGCCGCCGCGGCCGCAACCCGGGCGAGCAGCCCCGTGAAGTACTGCTCCGGCAGCCGCTGAACCCGTTCCGGCGGCTGGCGCACCAGCCGATGCTACGCCGTTCGCCGCGGCACTCCAGCCGTGAACTGTCCTATGAGCTGGTTAAGACGGCTGCACGGGCAGAGCCCGTGCAGCCTCTATGCGGCGCCGCCAAGGCGGCGCCTATGGCAGGCTCCTGGGGAGATGGCGCAGTGCGTGCGCCTGTGGCGGGGAGCTGGAGGAGCGGTTTCGCTTCTGCCCGTGGTGCGCCCAGCCTCAGCGCAAGAAGATCGTGGAGTTCTTCTCGCCGCATCCGCGCGACGCCGGCAAGGCGCTGCGGATCACGCGCTACCTGACGGACGACCCGCACATCCGCTTCAGCGTCTGGAACGAGAGCGGTGTGGCGGAAGGCGCAGTGTCGCTCGACGAGCGCGAGGCAGGTCGTGTCGCCCGCTTCTTACGAGCTTCTAAACGGTCGAACGGGCGAAGCCCGCTCGACTTCCTATGCGGCGTCGACAAGCGACGCCTCAGGCCGCAGGCGTCTCTGCTCGACGTAGCTCGACGGGCAGCCGGAAGACGACGTCCTCGTACACGCTCGCGTACGGGCGAATGTCGCTGACCCCGTAGCCGCGGAACCAGTCACAGACACGCTCGACGAGGCGCTCGGGAGCGGACGCCCCCGACGTCACGCCCACCGTCTCCACGTCGTCGAGCCAGTGCGCGTCGATGTCGCTCTCGTCGTCGATCAGGTGCGCTGCGACTCCCGCCGCACGTGCGACCTCGACGAGGCGGTTCGAGTTGGAGGAGTTCCGCGACCCGATCACGAGCAGGAGATCGACCTCCTTCAGCAGCTCCTTCACCGCCCACTGGCGGTTGGAGGTCGCGTAGCAGATGTCTTCGCGCTGCGGCCCGCGGATGTGCGGGAACCGGCGCTTGAGCACGTCGATGATCTCGGCCGTCTCGTCGACCGACAGCGTCGTTTGCGTGATGTACGCCACGGGCGCGCCGTCGGGCAGCTCGAGGGACTCGGCGTCGTCGACGCTCTCCACGAGGACCGTCGCCTCGGGCGCCTCGCCCATCGTCCCGACGACCTCCTCGTGGCCGGCGTGCCCGATCAGGACGATCCGGTGGCCCTCGGCGGCGTACCGCCGCGCCTGCACGTGCACCTTCGTCACGAGCGGGCACGTCGCGTCGATCGTGTGCAGCCGCCGCTCGGCCGCCCCCGCGTAGACCGACGGAGCGACGCCGTGGGCGGACAGGACGAGCGTCGCTCCTGCGGGCACATCCGTCTCCGACTCGACGAAGACCGCGCCGAGAGCCTCCAGCTCCCGAACGACGTGCGCGTTGTGGACGATCTGCTTGCGCACGTAGACGGGCGCTCCATAGAGGGAAAGCGCGCGTTCCACCGTCTCCACGGCGCGCTCGACCCCAGCGCAATATCCCCGAGGTGATGCGAGCAGGACTCGCGAAACCAAACCGCAAGCCAAGGTAGCAACGGCCCTGAGCGGCCGCACTGCTCAAGCGTTCAGGATTGGAGGCCGGGGACGGGCTCAAGCCACTCCCCGGATTCAGCGGGGAAGGGGCTCTTCTGATTGCCCGTAGAAACAGGAAAAGGCTCGCCGCTCGGGGGGGTCGGTGGCGGCGAGCCTCTTCCTAGTGCTCACCGCGGAATGCAAGGCCAGGAACGCACCGCGGTTCGCATCGCCCAGTGCGTTTGAGGATAGGGAGTCGCGGGTCCCATTCCAATAGGCCGAACGGCCCATCTTTGGAACCCGCACCGGCGCTCCCTACAATTCGTTACGCCCAGTCACAACTACCCGGGGGCAAGCGCGCATGCTTCGCATCGGGCTCGATATTGCGGCGATCGTGATCGGGGTAGGCCTGGCCTGCCTGGGCCTCTGGGCGCTCCGGCGCCGGACCGTCACCTCGGTCAGCGCGCCGCTCGAGTCGCTCTCGGCGATCGCGTCCGCCTTCGGCGGCTCCGACGATGCGGCCACCATCGCTCGCGAGCTGCTCGAACGGGTGGAGCCGCTTGTCGGGGTCGAGCTCTCGATGCTCTACCTCGTCGACAACGAGCGACGCCGCGCCTCGGGGCTCCTGGGCCGGGATCACGGCAGCGAGCTCGAGTGGTTCCGGGCGATCACCGTCGACCTCGATACCGAGCCGTCCGGTGTCTCCACGGCGGTCTTCGAGGCGGCCCCGTTCGCCGTCTACGACGTGCGGACGTCCAAGATCGTCAGCCCCCGGCTCGCGCAGGCGACCGGTGCCCGGAGCGTGGCGTTCGTGCCGCTCCTCGCCAACGAGCGGGTGATCGGCGTCCTCGTCGTGGGGATGACCTCCGGGCTGCGCTCGTTCTCGAGCGAGGAGCTCGCCCTGCTACGCACCGTCGCCGGAGAAGCCGCGCTCGCGCTCGACCGCACGCGCTCGACCGAGGCGCTCAGGGACGCGCTGGAGCGGGAGCGCTTCGTCGCACGGATCTCGGGCCGCGTCCGGTCGGAGCTCGACGTCGACGAGCTGCTCCGCGTCGCCGTCGAGGAGACGGGCAGCGCTCTGCGCGTCGACCGCTGCTTCATCCGTCTCGGCGAGACCGAGGACTCGATCCCGATTGCCGCCCAGTGGCACACGTCTGCGCTTTCAGCGATCGCGTCCGGCAAGCGCCTCGCGGTCTCGAACCTTGCCGTGCGCCGCCGCGAGACCGTGGCGATCGAGGACGTCGAGCGCGCGCCCGAGCTCGCCGGGGTCGGTGGGACCGACGCTCTACTCGAGCTCGGATCGCGCTCTGCGCTCGCCGTCCCGATCCTCGTGTTCGACGACCTGATCGGCATTCTCGGGCTGCACCGGGTCGAGTCCGGCCGGTGGACGCCGGAGGAGGTGTCGGTGAGCGAAGCGGTCGCCCGCGAGATCGGCCTCGCCATCCATGTTGCGCGTCTGCTCCGCGACAACGAGCGGCGGATCGCGCAGCAGTCGGCGTTCTTCCGGATCGCCGCGATGCTCGGCCAGTCGCTCTCGCTGTCGGAGACGTTCGACGCGCTGGCGCAAGCGGCGACGGATGCATTCGGAGGAGACGCCGCAGCGGTGCTCATGCCGCGCGGGGGTGGGCTCGAGCTGGCGGCATCGGTGCGCCTGCCCGAGCAGCTTTCGCGGGCGCTTGCTGCGGGTCTGCCGCCGGCGGCGGAAAGGCTCGCGACGGCGGCGGCCGACCGGCGAGTGCTCGCCTCGCCGCGGCTTGCGGACGACGACCGCCTCGACGAGGAGTGGCAGGCCCTCATGGCCGAGGCAGGGCTCCAAGCGCTCCTCGCCGTCCCGGTCGCCGGTCCGCGCGACACCTACGGCCTTGCGCTCGTGTTCTTCTCCGAGGAGCGCCTCTTCACGGACGAGGACCTCGAGGTCGCGCGCCACCTCGGCGATGCGGCGCGCGGTGCGCTCGAGCGCAGCGAGCTCTTCGAGGCAGAGCGCACCGCACGGGCGCTCTCCCAGCAGCTCGCACGCACGGGCAGCGTGCTCGCGACCGAGCTCGACCCGGCCGCGGTCCTCGACGAGGTCGTCCAGCAAGCGCCGGCGCTGCTCGGCGCCGAAGCCTGCGCAATCCTCACGCTGGAGGTCGACGCGCTCGTCGTCGACGCGGCGTTCGGCGAGGGCACGGAGGACGTCGTGGGCCTGCGCGTCAGCTCGACGTCGCTTCTTTCGGGCGACGTCTTCCAGTCGCGCGCGCCGGTCGCCGTCGAGAACGCGACGGCCGACCGCCATCTCGCCGGCGCCGACATCCTCCTCGAGGCGGGTTACAGCGCCTACCTCGGCGTACCCCTCTCCGGTCCCGAGGGAGCGCCCGCCGGAGTTCTCGCCGTGTACGCACGCCGCCCGCGCACCTGGCGGGCGGAAGAGATCGAGGCGCTCCAGGCGCTGGCGGGCAACACGTCCGCCGCGCTTGCGAACGCCGAGCTCTACTCGCGCGTGTCCCTCGAGAAGGAGCGCAGCGTCGCGATCCTCGCCAACATCGCCGACGGCATCGTCGCGGTCGACCGAGACGGCGACGTGGTGTTGTGGAACGCCGCTGCGGAGCAGATCACCGGCGTGCCGCAGGAGGAGGCGATCGGACACACGACCGTGCAGATCCTGCAGCGGGACCTCGAATCCGATGTGGAGGCACCGGCCGGCCAGCGGCTCGTGTCGATCATGCGCGGCGGCGAAGAGGTGTGGCTCTCGCTCAGCGAGGCGGTCATGCGCGACCCGCTCGGCGCGGTGGCCGGTCGCATCTTCGCGTTCCGCGACATCTCGTCCGACCGCATGGTCGAGCAGGTCAAGTCGGACTTCGTCGCAGCCGTCTCGCACGAGCTGCGCACCCCGCTGACGTCGATCTACGGCTTCGCCGAGACGCTCCTGCGAACGGACGTCCCGTTCGGCGACGAAGAGCGCCGCACGTTCCTCGGCTATATCGCGTCGGAGTCGGAGCGGCTCACGGCCATCGTCGATCAGCTGCTGAACGTCGCGCGTCTCGACGCCGGCGACCTGCAGGTCGAGCTCGGCCGCATCGACGTCGGCTCGGTCGTGTCCGAGGTCGTCGGCACGGTCGAAGGCGCGAACGAGCACCGCTTCGAGATCGATCTGCCCGAGGAACCGCTTGCCGCCGAGGCGGATCCTGACAAGGTACGGCAGGTGTTCAACATCCTCGTCGAGAACGCGCTGCGCTACTCGCCGGAAGGCGGCAAGGTGACCGTGGGTGCGCGTCGCAACGCGGACCGCGTCGAGGTGCGCATCGTCGATCAGGGAATGGGAATACCCGCCTCGGAACGCGAGTGGATCTTCCGGAAGTTCTACCGCGCGGAGTCCGCAGCGCGTGACGGTGCGGCCGGAACGGGCCTCGGCCTGTTCATCGCGAAGGAGCTCGTGAACGCGATGGGCGGACGCATCTGGGTCGACTCAACGGAGGGCGAGGGCTCGAGCTTTGCGTTCGAGCTTCCCGTTGCGCGCGACTAGGTGACCGATGGAGCGGGTATAGAAGCGGCCAAGGCCGGGATGACCAAAGTTCTCGTGATCGACGACGAAGCGCCGATCCGTCTGCTTTGCCGCGTCAACCTCGAAGCGGAGAAGATGGACGTGATCGAAGCGGCCGACGGTCCCTCAGGCGTCCAGAAGGCGCGCGACGAGAGACCGGACGTGATCCTGCTCGACGTGATGATGCCCGGGCTCGACGGGTGGAACGTCGCGCAGCAGCTGCTCGAGGACACGAGCACGAGCGGCATCCCGATCATCTTCCTGACCGCACGCGCCGAGTTCCGCGACCGCGCGCGCGGGCTCGACATCGGCGGTGTCGACTACATCACGAAGCCGTTCAATCCGCTCGAGCTCGCACCGCTCGTGCAGCGGTTGCTCGATCGCATCGACCGCGGCGAGCGCGACGAGCTGCGCGCGGAGAAGCTGTCCGAGCTGCGGACCCTGATGGAGTCCGAATAGCGCGAAGCGCCGGCTAGCGGCCGGCGAAGTCGGCCGTGACGACACCTGCGCCGCCGTGGCCGGCGAACGTGCCGAACGCGTAGCCGATACCGACCCGCCGGAACCCGGGCCGGAGCAGCACCGCGCGGTGAGCCGGGCTCGCGAGCCAGTGATCGACCACCCACTGGGCCGTGATGCCGGTCGCCCACGCGAGGTCTTCGCCGAAGACCGGCCCGCGGGCCCCTGTCGCGAGCGCGCGGCCGGCGACAGAGCCGTGCGCGAAGTACTGGCGCCGCATCATGTCCGCCGAGTGGCCGCGGGCGGCGCGAACGAGGTGGAAGTCGACGCGGAGGGCGGGGAGGCCGTTGCTCTTCCGGGCGGCGTTCATCGTGTTGAGAAGCGAGGCCTCGGAGCTGGTGAGGCCCCGAGCCTGTGCCCCAGCGGCCGGGGCGAGGATGCCAAAAGCTACGAGAAAACCAATAAGAACCTGCTTTTTGGCAAACACTCCTATCAGCTTGTAGAGGTAAAGCATCGGCTACCTCCCCTTCTGGGGGAGATCCTTTTGCTCCTTTCGTCACTAGCGGGGGCGGGCGAGGGAGTAGCGGGCGAGAGTAACCCTTGCGCCAGACAGTTGCATCGGGGTCGGGCGATCGCCGAGCCAGGCCCACGACGATCGCGATCGCGGACCCCAGCGCAGCGCACCCTCGGCTCATGCGAGTCATCCCCGATCCGCGGATGACCTTCGACGCGGTTCCGTTGAACGGCGAAGCGTCGCGAGTTGTTGCCCATAATGTATACATGAAGGTGTGGGCGAGACGTTGATAGTGCGACCTCATGTGCGCGAACTGCCATGCGGTACGCTCCGATGAGCGACGGCGGGGTGTAGCTCAGCCTGGTTAGAGCGCTGCGTTTGGGACGCAGAGGTCGCCGGTTCGAATCCGGCCGCCCCGATAGTGGTTGTTCTCCTCGCGCTGGGCGCGGCGGTGTCGTTCGGCGCGCTTGCCGTGACGATCCGGCTCGCATTGCATCCACCGCTCGACGCGGAGACGGCGTCGCTCGTCACGACCTTTCTCGCCGGTGCGTGCTGCCTCGTCCTCGCCGCTGCGACGACGAGTGACTTCTCCGAGCTCGATTGGGTCGACACGTGGCCGTTCTTCGTAACAGGGCTGTTCGCACCGGGCATCACGCAGATCTTCTTTACGCGTGCGGTGGGGCTGATCGGGCCCTCCCGCACGGCGGTCTTCGTCGGTGTCTCGCCCGTTCTCTCCGCGGCAATCGCCGTGATCGTCCTGAACGAGCCGGTCCACGTCGCGCTCGTCGTGGGGACGCTGCTGATCGTCGCCGGCGGGACGTTGCTGGTACGCGAGCGCGCGCGGCCGGGCGTGCTGCTCTCGGCCGGAATCGCGCTCGCGCTCGGCGCGGCGCTGCTGTTCGCCGTCCGCGACAACCTCGTGCGCTGGGCCGCGCGCGGGAGCGATGTGCCGGGCTTCGTCGCGGCGAGCGCGTCGCTTGTGTCGGCGTGCGTCGTGATCGGGCTCGTCGTCCTCGCGAGGCCCGCCGCGGTCGAACGAGTGCGCCGGACGTTCCGGCCGTTCCTGCTCTCTGGGCTCGTCTATGGGGTCAGCTACGCGTGCCTGTACTCCGCGTTCGACCGCGGCCGCGTGACGATCGTCGCGCCGCTCGTCGCGACCGAGTCGCTGTGGGCCGTGCTGATCTCGATGTTGGTCCTCCGGCGCTCGGAGCGGATCGGGGCGCGGCTGCTCGTCGCCGCCGCGCTCGTCGTCGGCGGCGGTGCGCTCATCTCGGGCTTTCGCTGAAGACGCCGGCGATCTGCTCCGTGCGCAGGAAGCGCGCGAAGTAGTACGCGAAAACGGCGAAGAAGACGATCGCCTGCTCGACCGCCATCGTCACCCCCGCGATCTGCTGGTCGGCCAGGTCCGACAGGCCCCAGAGCTGTGGCGCCTCCTTGTAGAAGTCGTACACGGGGCGCGGCAAGAGCGCGAGCAGCAGGCCGAGCGGCGACGCGAGGACGAACGCGGCGAAGAGGTACACCGCCTTCGCTCCGTCCGAGAACGTGCCGTGGATCACCGGCCACCACATCAGCACTCCGGCGAGGAAGTAGGTCAGGTGCTCGAGGTGGAGCAGTGAGTGCGGGCGGTTGAGCGCGGCGTCATAGATCACCGGCACGTGCCAGAAGAAGTACGTGCCGAGCCAGAGCGGCAGGACGATGAGCGGATGGGTGTAGCGGGCGATCGGGCGGCCGAGCGCCGGCGAGATCGCGAAGACGACGAGGAGCGGGGCCCACTCGGCGGTGACGACGTTCTGGAGGAAGTGGATCGAGAGCAGGTAGTGCAGCGCGATCGTGTGCAGCGGCGTCACGTAGACGGCGAGGAGGAGGATCAGGGCGAGGTCGAACGCGACCCGGCGAGGGGTGTCGGACGGCCAGCGCCGTTGGGTCCAGTAGTACGTGGCCGCGAGTAACGCGATTGCGCCGAGAACGTCCCAATGCAGCGCCCACGAGTACGGATCCACGGCGCTACGCTATTAGAGCGCGCCCGTGGTGTAGTGGTAGCACCGGGCCCTTCCAAGGCCCTGGCGCCGGTTCGAGCCCGGCCGGGCGCTTTCTCGCCGTCTGACGCCTCGCGTATGTTTTCCAAAGTGAAAACACGAGAGCGAGAGCTAGCGCGGTACCTCCGGCGTGAAGAAGGCGCCGCGATCAACGAGATCGCCCGCCGTGTGGGTGTATCGAAGTCGTCGGTGAGCTTGTGGGTTCGCGATATCGAGCTAACCGATGAGCAGCGCCAAGCTTTGCTCGAACGCAACCCGGCGTACAACCGGCAGCACAGCGGTTGGACGAAGCTCGCGGAACACCGCCGTGCGGAACGAGTCGCGTATCAGGAGGATGGTCGCCTCCGGGCGCGCCGCTCCGACCCAAGTTTCGTGGCGGGGTGCATGCTCTACTGGGGTGAGGGTTCGAAGCAAAGGAATCAGCTTCAGTTTGCAAACGCAGATCCGCTGATGGCTCGCTTCTTCGTCGATCTCTTGAAGACGCATTTCGGACTGCGCGGAGACGAGATACGTATTACGTGTCATCTCTACGCGGACCATCTCGAGAAACAGCTTCAGATCGAGCAACACTGGCTCGATGTGCTTGGACTTCCGCGTGAATCCCTTCGGAAGTCGGTCGTCAACGTCTATTCGAAGTACAGCAAGCGCAAGCGCGTCGGGAATCTGCCGTTCGGAACGTGTCGCGTCGTCGTTTCGAGGACGTGGGTGGTCCAGACGATCTACGGCGCCATCCAGGAGCTCGGCGGTTTCACGCGCGACGCCTGGCTGGAATAGTCAACCGTGGCCGAGAGCCAGGAACAGCGTCACAACCGCGAGCTGATCGAGCTCCTGAACGAGCTGCGCGTGGCCCTCCCCGGCGTGCAGGTGCTGTTCGCGTTCCTGCTCGCGGTGCCGTTCGCAAACGGCTTTCCGAAGCTCAGCCAGACGGGCCGTGACGTGTTCTTCGCGGCGTTCATCGCGACCGCGCTGTCAACGGCGCTGCTGATCGCGCCGAGCTCGTACCACCGGCTGCGCTGGCGGCAGCACGACAAGGAGCGCATGCTCGTGGTGTCCAACGCGCTGACAATCGCCGGCCTCGCGTGTCTGGCCGTTGCGATCGCGTGCGCGGTGTACGTGATCACGGACTTCCTCTTCCACCGCACGTGGGCAGCGCTCTTCACCGCCTTGATCGGGGCTGCGTTCCTGATTCTCTGGTACGGGCTGCCGCTCGCCGCGGCTATTCGGGATTACCGTCAAAGGCGCCACTAGTTGGCGCCGCATAGACCACGGTCGAGCTCTGCTCGACTGCCCGTCTCGACTAACGGTCTGGGGCGCGGGGCGAGGCGAAGGTCACATCGCGTCTTGGGAAATCTCGACGCGCTCGATAACCGCGTCCTCGCGCGGCTTGTCGGCGGCGTCGGACGGCAGCTCCGAGATCTTGTCGGCGACCTCGAGACCGGATGTGACGCGCCCGAAGACGGTGTGCTTCCCGTCGAGCCACGGACATGCGTCCGCCGTGACGATGAAGAACTGGCTGCCGTTCGTGTTCGGCCCCGCGTTCGCCATCGCGAGCGCGCCGCGGTCGACCTTGTGCTGGTTGAATTCGTCCTCGAACTGGTAGCCGGGGCCGCCGCGTCCCGTTCCCGTCGGGTCGCCGCCCTGGATCATGAAGTCGGGGATGACCCGGTGGAAGATCAGGCCGTCGTAGAACCCGTCGCGCGCGAGCTTGGCGAAGTTGTCGACGGTCTTCGGCGCGTCGTCGGGATAGAGCTCGACCTCGATCGGCCCGTGGTTCGTGTGCAGTGTGGCGTTCACCGCAGCGTGTCCGCCAGTGGCTCGATTGCGTGCGCAGTCGGCTCGATCTCGCCTGCCTCGAGCTTGCGCGCGATCTCGCGCGCGAGCTGCTCGGCCTCGCCCTCCTGATCGACGTCGAGCACGGTGTTGACAGCGGCGAGCACGTGGCCGCCGGAATGCAGCTCGACATCGACGGTCTCGAGCTCCGCGCGCGGGATGTACGGGTCGTCGGGGACGCCGACGTGCACGACGACGTTCCGGCCGTCCGGCAGCTTCGCCGGGTGCTCGATCGTTCGTCCCCTGAGCGACATCGCAGGTGAATCTATCGTCCGACGCTCCCGCGATGCTGCAGGCCGTGCCGGCGGAGCGTGAACGCGTCGTCTACTTCCAGCCGCGAACGATCCTGATCATCATCGGGATCCTCGTCGCCTCGTTCATCACGTTGAAGATCCTCTGGATCTCGCGCCACGTCCTCTCCTGGGTCTTCATCGCGCTCTTCCTCGCGCTCGCTCTCAACCCGGCGGTCGACCGCCTCGAGGGCCGCTTCGGCGGGCGGCGGGGCGCCGCCACGGGCGTCGTCTCGGTCGCAACGCTGATCGCGCTCGGGCTGATCGGGTGGCTCTTCATCCCGACGCTCGTCGACCAGGTCAACAACTTCGCGCACAACGTGCCCGACTATCTCGACGACCTGACGAAGGGCCGCGGGCGGCTGGGATTCCTCGAGACGAAGTACCACCTCGTGGACAAGGCGCGAAGGGCGCTGCGCGAAGGAGGCGCGTCGAAGCTGTTCGGTCTCTCCGGGACGGCGCTGGCCGTCGCGAAGGGCGTCGTCAGCGCGGTCCTTGCGACGGTGACGATCGCCTTCATGACGTTCTTCATGCTGCTCGAGGGCCCGGGCTGGGTCGACCGGTTCTTCTCGCTGCTCAAGCCTGACACGCGGCGACGCTACCGCGCCGTCGGCCACGACATCTACCGCACGGTCGGCGGCTATGTCTCGGGCAACCTGCTGATCAGCCTGATCGCCGGCGTCCTGACGGCGATCGTGCTCGCGATCATGGGCGTGCCTTATGCAATCGCGCTCGGCCTGATCGTCGCGATTCTCGACCTGATCCCGCTCGCGGGCGCGACGATCGCCGCGATCATCGTCGGCGCGGTCGCGTTCCTGCACTCGATACCCGCGGGAATCGTCGTCGTCGCGTTCTTCATCGTGTACCAGCAGGTCGAGAACCACGTCCTGCAGCCGGTGGTGTACGGCCGCACGGTGCAGCTCTCGCCGCTCGTCGTGCTGGTCTCGGTTCTGATCGGCGCGGAGCTCGCGGGTGTTCTCGGCGCGCTGGCGGCGATCCCCGTCGCCGGCACGTTGCAGGTGATCTTCCTGGACTGGCTGCGGCACAGACGCGCCCAGCCGGCCGCCGGAACCGGCTAACTCGTTTCAGGGATGCGGCTAGCCGCCCCACGCCGCCGATTTCCTCGGCATGGGGAATCGGTTGGTGCGCTCCGCGGCGCTCATGCTGATGGTCGTCGGCCTGTCGGTCGCGGCGGCGCCTGCCGGCGCGTCCTCTCAGCAGCCGGCCGCCTCCCTTTCGAGCCTCGAACAGGGTGTGCTCGCCGACATCAACGCCCTCCGCAAGCAGCACGGCCTCGCGCCGCTGCGCCTCTCGGCCAGCCTTTCGGTCGCCGCTCGCCAGCACTCGACCGAGATGGCGGCGCGCGGCTACTTCGGCCACGACTCGGCCAACGGCTCCTCGTTCGACAAGCGGATCTCGCGGTACTACCCGAAGGGCCGCAGCCGCTACTGGTCGGTCGGCGAGAATCTGCTGTGGTCGTCGCCGGACGTCGATCCGGGCGCCGCGCTGAACATGTGGTGGAACAGCCCCGAGCACCGCAAGAACATGCTGACCGCACGCTGGCGCGAGATCGGGCTCTCCGCGGTGCACGTCGCCGACGCGCCGGGTCACTACGGCGGCCGCGAGGTCACGATCGTGACCACGGACTTCGGCGTCAGGCGCTAGGCGGTCGCTGGCGACCGCCGCATAGGAGGCCGCGCAGGCGCGGCTTGCGTGGCCGATACACCAGCACCTGAGTTGCAAGACCCTTGAGCTCGCGCGCGCGTTCGTCAGCGAGACTCCGGGATACCCTGTTGCGCGGGCGCCTGTAGCTCAGCGGACAGAGCGGCGGCCTTCTAAGCCGCGGGTCGGAGGTTCGAATCCTCCCAGGCGCATGCCGCGTTACGTCGCTTCGGCCAGCGGGAAGGCGTTGGATGACAACGTCCGAGGGGGTTATCCGAATGGCTGATGAGCTGAAAGGGAAGAAAGTCGCGTTCCTAGCTGCCGACATGTTCGAGGAGGTCGAGCTGACGGAGCCGTGGAAGGCGCTCGAGCAGGCCGGCGCGGAGCTCGAGCTCGTGTCGCTGAAGGACGGCGAGGTCCAGGGCTTCAACCACTACGACAAGGCCGGCTCGTTCAAGGTCGACAAGTCGGTGGAGGAAGCGAGTGCCAACGACTACGACGGGCTCGTCCTGCCGGGCGGCGTCGGCAATCCCGACAACCTGCGCCAGGACGAGAACGCGGTGAAGTTCGTCCGCGATTTCTTCGAGCAGGGCAAGCCGGTCGGCGCGATCTGCCACGCGCCGTGGACGCTGGTCGAGGCGGCCGTCGTGCGCGGACGCACGCTGACGTCGTTCCCCTCATTGCAGACCGACATCCGCAACGCGGGCGGGAACTGGGTCGACGAAGAAGTGCACGTCGACCAGGGGCTCGTCACGAGTCGCAAGCCGGACGACATTCCTGCGTTCAACAAGAAGCTGATCGAGGAGTTCGCGGAAGGGAAGCACGAGCAGCAGGCCGCGAAGACGGCGGCTGCGACCTCATAGCGCGCGCGGCGCTCCTCGACGTCGACGGGACGCTCGTCGACGCCAGCTACCAGCAGGCGCTGGCGTGGTATCGCGCGTTTCGCAAGCACGACGTCGTGCTCGCGCTGCGCCATCTGCACCGTCACGTCGGCATGGGCGGGGACCTGTACGTCTCCGCCGTGGCCGGGGAGGTCGTCGACCGGCAGATCGGCGATGACGTGCGGGACGAATGGGAGAAGCAGTTCGAGAAGATGATCGACGAGGTCGTGCCCTTCGTCGGTGCGCACGACCTCGTCGCGGAGCTGAAGAATCGCGGCCACACCGTTGTGCTCGCGAGCTCGTCGATCGAGAAGCACGCCGAGCACTTCGTGGACCTGCTCGAGATTTGCGACCTCGTCGACGGCTGGACGACGAAGGACGACGTCGATGCGACGAAGCCCGAGCCCGACGTCGTCAAAGCCGCCCTCGCGAAGGCGGGCACGGACGACGCCGTGCTGGTGGGCGACACGCCGTGGGACGTCGAGTCCGCGCGGAAGGCCGGCCTCGCGACGATCGCGGTGCTCACCGGCGGCGCGTATTCGGAGGCCGAGTTGCGCGACTCGGGGGCCGTCGCAGTGTTCGAATCCGTCAAGGAATTGCGGGACCGCCTGGACGAGACGCCGCTATCGTGAGCCTTCCACGGCGGCGGTAGCTCAGTTGGTAGAGCCCCTGGTTCGATCGCGAAAAGTGCTGCGCGCTTTCCGCGAGGGAGAGGCGTTCTAAACCAGGGCTATCCTGTTGTGAGCACGGTGGCGGTAGCTCAGTTGGTAGAGCCCCTGGTTCGATCGCGAAAAGTGCTGCGCACTTTCCGCGAGGGAGAGGCGTTCTAAACCAGGGCTATCCTGTCGTGAGCACGGTGGCGGTAGCTCAGTTGGTAGAGCCCCTGGTTGTGGTCCAGGTGGTCGTGGGTTCGAGTCCCATCCGCCACCCTCTGAGCCGGGCCCCGTAGCTCAGCGGATAGAGCGACGGACTTCGAATCCGTGTGCGGAGGTT
>JBKOVW010000263.1:0-3512 GCA_046724095.1 Actinomycetota bacterium
GCCGTCGCTCGTGCCTGCGGTCGAATCGGGAGCAACTGACGAATCGGGCGAGGCGGAGCTGTCGGGAGCCGACGTCGCCGGCGCAGCCGAGGCGTCGCTGGACGACGCGGACTCGTCGGCGGGTGCAGCCGTCTCGTCCGTCGCAGGAGCTGCCTGGGAGGACGGGTCGTCGGACGGCGTCGCCGAGTCCATCGCCGTCGGGTTGTCCTCGACGATCGAAGCGGAGAAGCGGTTGCCCGCGACCGCCGCGAGCGAGGCGCCCGCGAAGAACAAGGTCGTGAACACAAAGGTCGTTGCCAGCCGGCGCTTGCGCCCCTTGGGCTCACCGGCCGGAGGCTGCTCGGGATCCGGCTTGCCGCCGAAATCCCAGTTGTCATTGCGAGTGAACCATCGTGGCATTGCCGTTTGCTCCTTCTGAGATCGAGCCCCTGGCCGCCACGAGGGGCGCGGAACGTGGCCTGTTGAATTCGTCCGCAGCCGCTTGCGGTGCTTCCGGTATCGATTCCTGCGGGCGGAACCCCGTCCCTCACCTAAGGGAACCGAGGCGCCGGATCACCCAACCGAGGGACGCGCCGGTGCGCGCGCGGGGCGATGTAGCCGGAGATTGGCCGTTACGTGCATGCGCCGCTGTGTCGAGGCGCACGCCCGAGCACTAAGAGAAGGTGGTGAAAAAACTCGTGACGTTCACGGATCTCGTTACTTACTTCCGCGCACGCTTCGGCGTCGAGGAGGGCCAGACGATGGCCGAGTACGGCGTCGTTCTCGCAGTGATCACGGCGCTCGTCGTGGTTGCGCTGCTCGCGCTTTCAGGCGCGATCGCCAGCGCGCTGGACACCGTTCGGGGCTACCTGTAACCGCCGGCGCCACGGAATGAGTGCAGCGGGGCCCGGAAGGGCCCCGCGTCGTTTTCCCTCACCCAAGTGAAGTCGGTGCGGATCACCCGCGCGAGGGATGCGCGCGGGGCCGGTTCCAAACGATGAAACGGACGAGATTGACCGGACAGGCGAAGCGGCGCGCCTCAGAGAGAAAGGACGCAGCGGCGTGTTCCACATGTTCGCCCGAATTCCAGTCGATTCCACCTCATCCACCTGCAGCACCCGTTCCGTTAGCGGCGCGTTGAGCGCCCCCCTCGAGTCGCGGAAGGGGGTGAATCAATCGTGACGTTCTCCGACATGGTCACTTACTTCCGCGCACGCTTCGGCGTCGAGGAGGGTCAGACGATGGCCGAGTACGGCGTGGTCCTCGCAGTGATCACGGCACTCATCGTGGCTGCGCTGCTCGCGCTCTCCGGCGCGATCGCCAACGCTCTCAACACGGTCAAGGGCTACCTGTAAGCCAGACAGCAAACGACACCAAGGAGTTTCATCGTGACGCAGCACATAGGCAGGCAAATCAAGAGGGCTCTCGCGTTTCTCTCGCGTGAGGCTGCCCAGGCGAAGCCTGACAACACGGTGGTGCTCTCGGTGATCAGCGGGACCTCTCTCCTGGCGTTCACAAGGGTGTCGGGCGAAAGCGCTGTGACAGCGCTGACAGGACTGGTGCGGCTGTTCATCTAGCCGCCCAGGCATCAGGCGGGGCCCTCTCCCAAGTGGCGAGGGCCCCGCGAACTTTTCAAAGACGGAGACACGTGCCGCACATGACGAACAAGTTGAAGAACGAACGGGGTCAGACGATGACGGAGTTCGCGCTGGTGCTCCCGCTCCTCGTCGTAATCGTCCTCGCGATCGCGCAGTTCGGCGTCGCGTTCAACAACTACGTCACGGTCACCGATGCTGCACGTGCAGCGGCGCGCAAAGGCGCCGTTTCTCGGGAGTCGGGCAATCCGCAGGGCGACTGCCAGGCAGCCGGATACGCAGCCGGGCAGAACCTCAACAACCCGGGCACCGACTTCGTGGTGACGTGCTCGTCCTCCTGGGACATCGGCTCCGACGTCACCGTCACGGCGTCGTATCCGTACTCGATCAGCCTCCTGGGCTGGGTCGTGGCGAGCGGCCGGCTGGACACGACGATGAAGGAGCGAGTCGAATGAGCTCCGCGCGCCTGAAGTCCGAGCGCGGCCAGGCGTTCGTCCTGGCAGCTGTGGCGATGGTGATGTGCATGGGCATGGCGGCCCTTGCCCTGGATGTGGGCAACTGGTTCCGCGACAAGCGCCGTCTGCAGGGCACCGTCGACGCAGCTGCGCTCGCAGGCGCGCAGCAGCTCCCCGACGACTCTGCCGGCGCCAGCTCGCAGGCGATGAGCTACGCGAACCGAAATGGCGGCGACGTCGCCGGCGCCGACATCGTGGTCACCTCGCAGTACCAGGCGAACGACACGATCTCGGTCACCGGTCGGCGCAACGACCCCGGCATCTTCACCAAGATCCTCGCGATCCCCGGCGCCGACCTGACGGCGAAGGCGACGGCGCGCGTCGGTCCGCCGGCAGAAGCGCTGCACGTCGCGCCGATGGTCGTCTACTGCGGCCACTCGCTGATCCAGAACTGCAACAACGACCACACTCCTCAGTTCAACGTCCCGACGACCATGAACTACGACAAGATGGGCGCGCCCGGCGCGTTCGGGATGCTCGACCTCGAAGGCGAAGGCGGCGCCGTGGGCTCGAGCCTCGAGGCAGACTGGATTCTCCACGGATCCAACAAGTACCTCGGGCTCGGAGACTACAACTCCGACCCGGGCGCGAAGTTCTCCTCGCAGAACGTCCAGAGTGCGCTCGACGCCCGGATGAACACCGTGCTCCTCTTCCCGGTGTTCAAGACCCTCGACGACACGGGGTCGAACGCGAAGTACGAAATCATCGGCTGGATCGGCTTTCACCTCACCGGCTACACGGTGAACGGCAACAGCGCGACGCTCAGCGGCTACTTCACGCAGTACATCGCCAAAGGGATCCTCGCGCACCGTTCGCCCGGCAGCGGCGACGTGCCCTCAAGTTTCTTCGGCGTCAAGTCGATCCAACTCATCGAATAACCGCAGACCTCAAGTCCTCAGGCCCTTCACACGAAAGAGAAAGGACTATGAATTACCGCGTCAAGAACATCGGCATCGCCGTCGCGCTGGCCGCCCTCGCCGCCATCCTGACGAGCGTCTACGTCGTCAACTACAAGCGCCACGTCCAGAACGGCGAGGACAAAGTCCCGGTGTTCGTCGCTGCCCGCGACATCCCAGCGGGCACGAGTGGCGCGGAAGTCGTCGACCAGCACATGTTGAAAAAGGTGACGGTGCCGCAGAAGGCCATCGTCGCCGGTGCGATCTCGAGCCCCGACCAGCTGTCGCAGTACATCGCGACGCAGGACGTGTACGAGGGCGAGCAGGTCAGCACGCGCCGCTTCGCTCCCCCACGGGAGCAGGGCATCCGCGCACAGATCAAGGGCACGCAGCGCGCGTACCAGGTCGAGGGTGATCAGCACCAGCTGCTGGCCGGCACGCTCAAGGCCGGCGACCACATCGATGTCGTCGCCACGTGGGGCATCAAGAACCCCGGTCAGGGCTCGAGCAGCGAAGACGCAATCGTC
>JBKOVW010000363.1:0-18061 GCA_046724095.1 Actinomycetota bacterium
AAGGAGAAGATCGTCTTCGTCTCCGGGATCGGCTGCGCGGCGCGGTTCCCGTACTACATGGAGACGTACGGGATGCACTCGATCCACGGCCGGGCGCCGGCGATCGCCACCGGCCTGTCGACGTCGCGTCCGGACCTGTCCGTCTGGGTCGTGACGGGGGACGGCGATGCGCTGTCGATCGGGGGCAACCACCTGATCCACGCGCTGCGCCGGAACGTGAACGTCAAGCTGCTCCTCTTCAACAACCAGATCTACGGGCTGACGAAGGGCCAGTACTCGCCGACGAGCGAGCTCGGGAAGGTGACGAAGTCGACGCCGATGGGCTCGCTGGACTGGCCGTTCAATCCGTTGAGCATCGCGATCGGTGCGGAGGCGACGTTCGTCGCGCGTGCGATCGACACGGATCGTGCGCATCTGACCGATGTCCTGCGCGCCGCAGCCGCGCACCGCGGCAGCGCGTTCGTGGAGATCTTCCAGAACTGCAACATCTACAACGACGGCGCGTTCGACTTCGTGCGCGATGACAAGACCAACCGGATCTACCTGGAGCACGGCAAGCCGATCCGCTTCGGCGAGGAGAACGAGAAGGGCGTCCGGCAGCGACCGGACGGGTCGGTCGAGGTCGTCAACGTCGGGGACGAGTCGGAGCTGCTCGTGCACGACGCGCATCACGTGGAGTCGAGCCTGGCGTTCGCGCTGACGCGGCTCACGCGGTCGACGTGCGGCGCGACGCCGATCGGCGTGTTCCGCGACGTCGAGCGTCCCGTCTACGACGAGCTCATGGCCGAGCAGCTCGAGGCCGCGCGGGCGAAGCGGGAGGGCGACCTCGCCGCGCTGCTCGGCGCGGGCGATACCTGGACGATCTAGCTCGGCGCAGGCGCCGAGGGATCCGTCTGCCAGAGACCGATCGCGTTCCCTTCGGTGTCCTTGCCGGTGACGAACCAGCCCATGCTCGGTACGGGCTGCGGATCGTCGGCCTCGCCGCCGGCCTCGCGTAGCTTCGCGGCGCCCGCGTTGATGTCGTCGACGTCGAAGTAGACGCGGATCGCGCCCGCGTCGCCCGGAAAGACGGCCGCACCGGCCGTGTCGGAGAGGCGCGTCATGTTGTACTCCACCGGCCCCCCGAAGGCCTGGAACTCCCAGCCGAACATGTCCTTGTAGAACTTCTGCGCGCGGGCGGTGTCCTGCGCGGCGATCTCGAAGTGAACCGGGTCACCGGTCATCAAGTGCTCCTTTCGCGAGTGCTCAGGGCTTGCTTGAAGAATCACGGATCGCGCTCACGCTCCGCAAGCGAGTGCTTCGCGCGCGGGAGCGTAAAGCCGACCTGGAGGCCGCCGCCGGTGCGCGGCGCCGCCCACACCTCGCCGCCCTGCGCCTCGACGAGGCCCCGGGCGATCGCCAGACCGAGCCCGGCGCCGGCGCGTCCGGAGGTGCGGGCATCGTCGGCGCGCCAGAAGCGCTCGAACATCCGCTCGTGGCCCTGCGCCGGCGCCCCCTCGCCGGTGTCCTCGACGCACACCTGCACAACACCGTTGCGGGAGCCGAGCGAAACGACGATCGAGCCGCCGCGAGGAGTGTGGCGTAACGCGTTCGAGAGGAGATTCCTCAGAACCCGCGCCGTCTCTTGCGGCGCGCAGAACGCACTCAACGATCCATTCGCCCTCGCGTCGAGGGCGACGCCGTCGATTTCGGCCTCCGGCCGCACTTCGTCGACACACGCACGCACGAGCTCGGACAGATCAGTCTCCTCCGTGACGAGCGTCTCTGCTCCTGCGTCGATGCAGGCGAGCTCGAAGAGATCCTCGATCAGCGATTCGAGCGTAAGCACCTGCGCGTGGATCTGCGGGAGGTATTCGCCCGTCTCGGCGAGGCCGTCCTCGACCGCCTCGATCATTGCTTTCAACGAGGCGACCGGTGTTCGCAGATCGTGGCTGGCCCAGGCCACGAGCTCGCTGCGCGAGTCGAAGAGCGCCGCCAACTGCGCGGCCATCTCATTGAACGTCACGGATAGCTCCGCGAGCTCGGCCGGTCCCTCGACCGGCGTCCGCGCTTCGAGATCGCCGCTCGCGAACTCACGTGCGGTATCGCGGAGGCGCTCGATCCGTCGGCCGATCGAGCGTCCGAGCAGCAGACCGGCCGCAACGGCCGCCAACGCCGCGGCACTGGAGACGGCGAGGATCTTGAGGTCGTCTCCCATCCCGAACATGACCCAGCCGGACAGGAGCACGACCACCAACGGGAGGACGACGCAAAGAAGCGCGAGGACGGCGAGCTGCAGGCGAACCGTCGGGAGCAGCCGCGCCAGGATCACGAGCGGAACCGATAGCCGACGCCCCACACCGTCTCGATCCAGCGTGGATGCGCGGGGTCGCGCTCGAGCTTCTCGCGCAGGCGGCGAACGTGCACGGTCACCGTTCCCGTCTCGTACGCGGCCTCGTAACCCCAGACGCCGTCCATCAACTGCTGGCGGGAGAAGACGCGACGCGGGTGGCGCGCCAGGAACCTCAACAGGTCGAATTCCTTCGCGGTGAGACGGACGGGCGCGCCGCCGACGAGGACCTCCCGGGTCGCGCTGTCGATCTCGAGCTCGTCGAAGACGAGGCGCGTGCCGTTCTCGGGCGGGGGCGCGGCGCGCCGAAGCACGGTGCGCACGCGCGCGGTCAGCTCGCGCGGGGAAAACGGCTTCGTGACGTAATCGTCGGCACCGAGCTCGAGCCCGACGATCCTGTCCGCTTCGTCGGCGCGTGCGGTCAGCATGATCACCGGCAGGTCGGAGCGCGCGCGGATCTCGCGGCACAGCTCGAGCCCGTCCGCCCCGGGCAGCATCAGGTCGAGCACGACCAGGCTGGGGGCATGCCGGTCGAGCGCGGCTCGTGCCGAGTCTGCGTCCGCTGCCTCGACGGCGTTGTGGCCGTCGCGCTCGAGGTAGCGGACGACGACCTCGCGCACGATCGGCTCGTCGTCGACCACGAGCACCGTTGCCATCGCACTGTGAACATACCGGGCGGTAGGCGACCCAAAACGCGCTTTCAGAGACAGTTAAGGAGCGCGTAAGAACTTCGCAACCTCCGACGGCAACAAATGAGCGACAGCGTCCTGAGGAGGTTCATACATGCATCGCATCGCAATGCTCGTCGCTCTGGCTCTCACCGTGGCGCTCGGCGCCGCGTCCTCGGCCGTCGCCGGCTCAGGAGGTGTGACCGGCCCGGCGATCTACGTCAACGGACAGCTCTACCGGACGGTGAACACGCCGACGGATCTCTCAAAGACGGGTGCGCCCGATTCGAGCTTCGACACGATCTACGACTTCGGGGGCTTGCAGCTGAACGTGGCCACCGCTGCGCCGGGTGATCCCGGCTTCAACGGGGGCCGCTGGCGGGTGCACGCGCTTTCCTTCACGAACTACGCGGGTGCGGTCGCCCGGTTCGACACGAACGGCAGCGGCAACTTCGACAGCGCAAGCGAGGTCAACGCCGCGCTCGCGGCCGGGGCGGCGACGGATCTCGGGGTGGTCAAGAGCTTCGAGTGCCCGGTCATCCACGTGCCGTAAGTCTTCTCTCCCCCAGAGAAGCGTTGAGGGCGCCGTCCGGCGCCCTCAACGACGCTTGCGTGTCGCCAGATATGCCTGTTTCGCGCGCTCGAAGAACCGCGGATCGCGCTGCCGCTCGCTGACGAGCCATTCGACAAACGCATCGCTGTACTGAGGCGATCCGAACTTCGGGACATGGACGAACTCCGGCCGCGTCTCCTCCGAGATCGCATGCACACGCCGCACGCTCAGCACGTCGAATGCGTTGACCGCGCCTTCGCCCAACCGCGCGTTCACCTCGCGGATCACTTCCTTCTGCCGGTAGGGATGCGACTGATCCGGATCGACCTGGCCGTACAGCGGCGCGTGCGGGTCGGTCGTCAGCCGGATCAGCGTCGGCCGCCCCTCCTCGTCGCGCTCCGCCGTCTCGATCACCGCCACCTCGGCGCCGTCCGGCGCGTGCATCACCTGGCGGATGTTCGCCAGCCACCGCGTCCGCGTGGCTTCCAGCTGCCTGCGGATGAAGTCGCGCACGTCGTCGCCCGTCGCGGCCTCGCTCTTCGCGCCGTGGCGGAAGTACAAGCCGCCCCGCACGAACGCGACGTGATCTCCACCCACGCGCCCCGTCTGCGAAAAGACCAGAGGCGCATTACGCACGCCCTCGACCACGACGGTGGTCGAGGGTCGCCCGTTCCGGCTCAGCGGCTGGACCTCGAAGCCTTCGAACTCCGGCTCCGCGTACTGCGCGAGCTGCTCGTGCAAGAGCTCCTCGTCGACGCCGGCAATCCCGTCCAGGACGATCACGCCCCCGCCCGAGTTGGCCATCGCGGCCACGTCGCGCACGAGCTCGACGTAGTCGACGCTGTCCCGCAACGCGACGCGCTTCGAGCTCCGCGTCGCGTTCGCAGCCCGGCTGACGTAGCGGTCGGTCGCCATATGCTCAACCTATCGTGGCCGCCGCGGCCCATCGCGAAGCCGAAAGAGAGACGCGCTTTGAGGCCGCGCCGGCCGTCGGCCTCGCGATCGCGCTGCAGGTCGCGCTAGCGGTCGCCAGCGCCATGGCGGGCTGGACGACGTGGAAGTTCGGCTGGTGGATGTGGCTCGTGCCCGTCATCGCCGAGGGCGCGTTCTTCGTGCTGAGCACATGGCATCGTCCGCATCAGGCGCTGCTGAACATGGGCATCCGCCGCGAGGTCGGCATCGCTCTGCTCGCGCTTGCGAGTGGCTGCAACGCCTTCATCGTCTTCACCGTGATCGCGTCTCTGGTCAGCGGGCACGAGACGAGCGGCGCGCACCTTCTGCTCAAGGGTGGGTCGGTCTGGCTGACGAACGTCATCCTCTTCGGGCTCTGGTTCTGGCTGTTCGACCGTGGCGGACCGGTCAGCCGCCTCGGCGACGACCCGCCGCCGCCCGATTTCCAGTTTCCGCAGATGGAGAACCCCGAGCTCGCGGCGCCCGGCTGGCGGCCGCACTTCGTGGACTACATGTACGTCTCCTTCACGAACTCGATCGCCTTCAGCCCGACGGACGCGATGCCGCTCAACCGCTGGGCCAAGCTGCTCATGCTGTTCGAGGCCTCGCTCTCGGCGCTCGTGATCCTGCTCGTCGCCGCACGCGCCGTGAACATCTTCAAGTCCTCCTAACGAGCCGCGGCTACCCTGAGCCGCCGTGAGGAAGGGGGTCCTCGTCGCCGCACTCCTGGCCGCCCTCGCTCCGGCGACGGCCGCGGCCGCTGTGCCGTCAGGGGTTGTCGTCGCCTCGGTGAAGGCGAACCAAGCCGTTCTGCCCGGACATCCGTTCTACGTCCAGGTCAACCTGCTCGACCGCGCAGCACGGCCGCGAAAGACCTCGGTCATCGTCGCCGACGCCACCCGGCGGGTGCTCGCGACGCGCCCCGCCACGGTCAGGCCCCGCCGAAAGACGACCGTCAAGCTCCCCGTCACCCTGACGACGCTGGGCCCGAATCCGCTGACGGTCACCGTCGTCGGCACGCGACCGCGGCGGATCACGGTCGACGTCGCCGAGTTCAAGGCGCGCACCGGCACCGTCCTCGTCCCCGACTTCGCCGGCTACGGCGGGCAGTTCAACCACCACGTCTACGCCGCGATCAGCCGCGCCGCCGGCGTCACCGACGCCAACGTCGTCGACATGGAGAACAAGATGCGCGCGCTGCACCCGGAGTTCTCGCGCGTCTTCTTCACGCCCCAGGCGTTCACCGACCCGGACAAGATGCAGTCGTTCGTCCGGACCGTGCAGTTCGCGCAGAGCACGGGCACCGACATCAACATCACGTGGCAGGGAGGAACCTTCCTGCCCCAGCAGTTCGCGAACGTCCTGCTCGACCTCGTCCGCAACAAGGGCATCACGCATCTGAAATGGGTGACGCTGCAGAACGAGCCGAACCGCACGCGGATGACGATGGCGGCGTACGAGAAGCAGTACCGCGACCTCGATCCGCTGATCCAGTCGATCCGCGGGCAGGTCAAGTACATGGGGGGCGACCTCGTGCGCGCGCCCGACAACGGCGTGCCGAACCAGCAGGCGTGGTTCCAGTACATGGCGGCGCACATGTCCGACATCCTCGACGCCTACTCGATCCACGTCTTCTGGGACTACTGGGACACGCAGAAGCTCGTCGACCGCCTCACCGAGGTCCGCGCGATCGTCGATGCGCTGCCCCAGAACGCCCGCAAGCCGATCTACGTGACCGAGTACGGCATACGCGGCCAGCGCACGTTCGACGGCGCGCCGCAGGTCGATCCCGGCGTCTGGGATGACGGCACGCCGATCACGCAGACGAACGTCAGCGCTTTCCAGCAGGCCTGGTTCGACGTCCTCGCCGCCGACCTCGGCTACCTCGGCACCAGCAAGTGGGATTCCTACTACGGCAAGTACGACAACGGCTCGCAGGCGTACTACGTGATCGGCGGGCCGCAGAGCGGCTGGCCGCTGTACCCGATGTACAACCTGTTGCAGCTCTTCACGACCACGGTCAAGCGCGGCTGGCGGGTGGTGGCGATGGACTCCGTACCGGCCACCTCCCGCATCCTGTCCGCGTACCTCGGCGGGAGGAAGCAGCTGACGGTGATCGGGCTCGACACCGCGGGCGCGCAGCTCAACGCCGGCACGACGACGGCGACGCCGTACACGATCGCCGGCTTTCCGGCGTCGAAGCCGGTCAACCTGCTGATCTGGAACGCGAACGCAGACGGTCTCGTCGCGCCGCGGCAGGTGGTGACCGCCGACGCGAACGGCATGGTCAGCCTCAGCATCTCGCAGCAGGCGGTCTTCGTCCTGACGACCGTCCGTCTCGGCGCCGCAAAGAGGTAAGCAGGACATGTCCAGGGCCAGGCCCTGGACATGTCCCTTGCTCGTCGCTAGGTGCCGCTGTTGTCGTGGTCGCAGTGGTGCGACCCCGACTGGTTCGTGGTCGTCGTCGCTCCAGTGCCCGCGCCCGACGAGCCGGAGCTCGAGCCGCCGCCGCTCGAGGCGAGTGCGACTCCCGCGCCGCCCAGGGCCATCGCCGTCACGGCGGTGCCGAGCCAGACGGCGTGCTTCGGTCGGAACACGTGTGACCTCCTTTCGGTCGCTTGGTTCCGTTCATCGAACCGCGCCGCCCTAAGAACGGCTCAAGACTCGCCTAAGACTTCGGTTAAGTCGAGACGCTCGCGCTGACGCAGGCGCGGCGGCGTCACGAACACCGCCACGGCGGCGCCGACGAACGCCGCAACGGCGCCGATGGCGAACGCTATCTCGAAGCCCACGACCGACGGGACGCCTCCGGTGCCCGGAATCGTGTGCGCGGCGAGGAGCGCGGCGCCCACCTGGCCCCCGACCACACCGCCGACCGTGCGCATGACGGTGTTCATGCCGGTGGCGACCCCGGTCTCCGACGGGCGCACCGCCTCCGTGATCAGCGTCGCCATCGCGGCGAAAGCGAAGCCGACGCCGATGCCGAGCACGGCCATCGAGGCGAGGATGTGCCACGGCTCGTCGTTCCAGATCGCCAGCGAGCCGGCGGCCGCCGCGACGAGCACGAGCCCGGCCGAGAGCGGCCATTTCGAGCCGATGCGGCGTCCGATCAGACCCGCGACCGGCCCGGCGAACAGGAGCGTGATCGAGCTCGGCAGGAGGTACAGGCCGGCCTTCGTCGCGCTCGCGTCGAAGCCGTAGTCCACGAGGCGCTGCACGCGCAGCGGTAGGTCGTGCGGCGTCTCGACGAAGTTCGGGACGAGCACGAAGGTCCCGAACATGGCAAAGCCCGCGACGAGGGCGGTCACGTTCGTGAGCAGCACCTGCCGCACGGCGAGCATGCGCATGTCGACCATCGGCTCCGGCACGCGCAGTTCGGCGAGCACCCACGCGACGAAGAACGCGAGCGCGAGGAGCGCGAGCGTGAGGGTGCGCCCCGACGTCCAGCCCCAGCTCTCGCCCTCGGTGAGGCCCACGAGCAGGCAGACCAGCCCGCCCGACAGCAGCGTCGCGCCGACGTAGTCGACGCGCGACGGCGACTTGATCGGCGACTCCGGCACGAACCTGTGCACGAGCACCGCCGCGGCGGCGATGTTGACCGCGCCGACAATGAAGAGCCACCGCCAGGAGAAATGATCGACGATCACGCCCGAGAGGACGATCCCGAAGCCGCCGCCGATGCCGAACACAGCCGAGATCAGGCCGATCGCCACGCCGACCTTCTCCCGCGGGAACTCGTCGCGGATGATGCCGTAGCTGAGCGGGAAGACCGCCGCGCCGGCACCCTGGAGCGCACGCCAGGCGATCAGCACCCAGATGTTCCAGGCGAGCGCGGCGCCGATCGAGCCGGCGAGGAAGAGCACGAGCGAGATCACGAGCACGTGCTCTTTGCCGTACTGGTCGCCGAGCTTCCCCAGAATCGGCGTCGCGACCGACGCGACGAGCAGGAAGACCGTCAGCACCCACGTCACCCACGTCGTGGTCGTGTGCAGGTCGCGCTGGAGCGTCGGCAGCGCCGGGATCACCATCGTCTGCTGCAGCGCGTACGCGATGCCGGCGAGCGTGAGGATCGCCAGCGTGACGTTGTAGTGCTGCCGACCCCCCTCCACGTCGGCAGCCTAGCCGCCTGCCGAGCGTCTCCTCAGCGGCGGGCGAAGCCGAGCTCTGCGAGCGTCCGCAGCAGCCAGAGCCCCGCGACGAAGGTGTAGACGAAGACCGGCAGCAGAATCGCGAAGACGGCGACGAGCTGTCGCTCGACGCCTGCGCCCTCCGGCACGAGCAGGCCGGCGCCGACGCTGGCGATCTGCAGGATCACGCAGGCCGCCGCCACGTGGACGACGCGCCAGCCTGTCGTCGCCGGCCGTACCCCCTCCAGCCGCGCGTCGCACCAGATCGCGAGCAGGAACGCCCCGAGCACGAGCGTGAGCGTGAAGCTCATCGCACGAACCCCAGAGCGACCAGGACGATGAACGCGACGAGCGCAAGCGAAACGGCGGTCCGCAAGCTCGGGCGATGCGATCCGCGGCTCGAGGGCCGCTCGCGCGGTGCCTCGCTAAACGACGCCATGACGCGTCCTGCTGTTCCGACTTCCCCTCATCCCGCCTCGGACTCTGTGGCGGCGGGGACAGCTTTGACCTAGACCTTAGGCCCGAAGCGTCAAGCCTTTCGTCTGTTCAGTGCGTGCCGGGGAGCGACCGGTGAATCATGCGGAGCACCCAGAGGCCGCTGAGAAACGTGTACGTGAGCAGCGGTAGCGCGATCACGAACGGGACGACGAGCGGCGCCACTGCCGGCGCGAGCTGCAACGTCACGTCGGTGAGGCCCGGAATCGAGCGCACAGCCGCCGCGCCGGAGAGAACCACGAAGACCGCTGCGGCCACCGTCGTCGGCCCTGCGTCGGGAAAGCGCACCGCTGTCCAGAACGCCAGGGCGACGCTTGCGAGCACGACGGCAATCGCGAACGTGTGCGGGGTCATCCTGTGATACGTCGTCGGCAGTTCGCCGTCGGCGCTTGAGCGCGACGCGTACCCGAACGTCTAGCGGGGCCTGGACCTTCGTGCGTTCAGACGTCGCACACGACGGTCTACACCTCTCACGAGGGGGGCGGGACGCCCCGAAACCATAAGTGGGAGGACAGTATGTCCGCGTTTCATGCACTGCTCGCACGTCTGCGCGCTTCCGAGGGTCAGACGTTCGTCGAGTACGCGCTCATTCTCGCCGTCGTCGTCGTCGGCGTGCTGCTGGCGGTCACGTGGACCGGCCTCGGCACCGCGATCCAGGCGGCGATCTCGGCCGTCGCGGGTGCCATTTAGGCCCGACCAGCGGGGCCTCCGTTGCGGCGGGGGCCCCGACCCTTTCCATCGAGTCTTGACATGAAGAACAAGGAACGAACCCACACCCGGACCCTGCTAGCGGATGAACGCGGCCAGTCGTTTGTCGAGTTCGCGTTCATCATGCCGTTCCTCGTCTTCCTGGTCCTCGCAATCGTCCAGTTCGGTCGCGGCTTTCGCGACTACATCACGATCACCGATGCAGCGCGTGTCGGCGCGCGCGAGGCCGCAGTGCACCGCACGACGGCTTGCAGCTCCGCGACGACCAAGATCAACAGCATGGGTGTGATCCCGCCGTCCGGAACGATCGCCTGCACGACCTCGGGCCCGAACACCGGCGACCAGGTCACCGTCACGATCACCTCGAACTTCTCGGTCGGGCTTCCCGGCTTCTTCGGCGTTCCCCCGCTGAGTCAGACCTTCACCATCCAGGGCGTCGCGAAGGAGCGCATGGAATGAAGCGCCTCGTACGGTATCTGCGCTCCCAGGAGGGGCAGGCGATCGTCCTGGTCGTCGCGATCCTCTCGATCCTGATCGGGATGGCCGCCCTCGTGATCGACGGCGGCCGTTGGTTCCAGCAGCAGCGGCACCTCCAGACCGCCGCGGACGCAGCGGCCCTCGCCGGCGTTCAGAGCCTGCCGTCCAGCCAGTCGAATGCCACCTCTTTCGCGACCACGTACACGGGCAACAACTTTTCCGGCGCGACTCCGACGATCACGTTCCCGAGCAGCCCGTCGCCCTGCGTCGGTACCAACTGCATCCGGGTCGTGGCGAGCAAGACCGCACCCGGCACGCTCGCGAAGATCTATGGCTCGATCTTCAACACGGTGAACATCAGCGCCAAGGCGACGGCGGCGATCACCGTGCCGGCTCAGATGAAGAACGTTGCACCGATTGCGATCAAGAACACGGTCGCCTGCACGATCCCGACCTGCTACGGGCAGACGAAATTGGTCTCGTTCGACGAGAGCAACGTCGCCTCGAGCACGATCGGCCTGATCGACCTCACGTGCCATTCGACGGCCTCGACTGCTTGCCCCTCGAACGCCGGAATCGGAGGGAGCCAGCTTGCGGACTGGATCCACAACGGCTACCCGGACGCTCTCCCTTCGAACCAGTGGTACGGGGTCAAGACGGGCCAGACGATCGGCCCGATCAAGCAGGCGCTGACCGATCGCATCGGGGTGCCGCTGTTCTTCCCCGTCTTCGACACGGTGGCGAACGCGGGGCCCGTCTACTACTTCCACATCGTCGGTTGGGCGGCGTTCGTGATCGACAACGTGAACTTCTGGACGCCCTCGCAGAAGCAGCTCACCGGCCACTTCGTCACGTACACGACGTCGGACCTGCCGCCCGGCCTGCCGCCGGACAGCACGAACGACTTCGGCGTCCACATCCTCAGCCTCGTCGAATAGGAACAAAGGAGAATCAGGTGACCAGATCGCGACTTCGCAACCTTGCACTGCCGCTCGGACTGGCGGTGCTTGCGGCCGTGCTCGTCGGCCTCTACGTCGTCAGCTACCGGAACAGCGTCACGCACGGCGCGGGGCTCGTGAAGGTTCTCGTCGCCTCGCGCGACATTCCCGCGGGCACGGATGGATCGACGATTGCCGGCGGCGGCTACCTGAAGTCTCAGACGGTGCCGCGTCGTGCCGTCGCTCCGGGCGCGGTGACCAGCGCTCGGCCGCTGACGTCCCTGATCGCAGGGGGCGAGATCTACAAGGGCCAGCAGATCACGCTGCGCCAGTTCGCACCCGCCTCGCAGGGCGGCGTGTTCGCCAAGTTCTCGGGCAACCAGCGCGTCGTGGTCGTGCCGGGCGATCCCAGCCAGCTGCTGGCGGGGACCGTGTCTGACGGCGACCGCGTCGATGTCGTCGCGACGACGAAGTACCACGTCGACGACCTCGCGCGCGCAGCGTCGCGTGTCGTTCTGCGCAACCTGCTGGTGCTGAAGGCGCCGGATGCCTCGAGCAAGCAGGCTTCTGTCGCCGGTCAGGCGACCGCTTCGGCGGACATCGTCATGACCGATGCACAGGCACAGACGATGGCGTGGGTGATGGAGCAGGGCACGTGGTTCCTGGCTCTCCGCCCAACGAATCAGGCGCGGAACAGCGCACCCACGATCGAGACGATCTTCTCGTTCCTCTACCGCGGTCTGCCGCCGGCACAGCAGAAGCAGGTTTCAGCCCGGAACTACAAGGAGAGCGTCGATGCTCCGTAACGGCCACACCTCCAGTCTGAGGGTGCTCCTGAGCGGAGCCGCGGCGGAGCAGTTGGCGGCGACGATCGGCGAGGAGCCGACGCTGTCGCTGCTCGGGCCTGCGATGCGGAACGGCAACGGCCAGTCGGCGGACGTCGTCCTCCACGTAGTCCCGTCGTCGTCCGCTCCGGGGATCGCCGAGGAGATCGCGTTGATACGCAAGGCGTCGGGGGCGCCGTTGATCCTGGCGGCGTACGGGGAGCCGAACGGCATCGTCGAGACCGGTCTCGCGATCGGCGCGGCGGATGTGCTCACGCTGCCCCAGTCCAACGAGACGCTGCTCTTCGCACTGCGCAAGACGGCGGCGCTCACGAACGGCTCCGGCGGCGGGGGCAAGATCCTCACCGTCTTCTCGCCGAAAGGCGGCAGTGGGAAGACTGTCCTCTCGACGAACATCGCCGTTGCGGCCGCGCGGGCCGGCACGAAGACGCTGCTCGTCGACCTCGACCTGCAGTTCGGCGACGCCGCGCTCGCGCTCGGCGTGTCGCCGCGCGCGACGATCTCCGATCTCGCCGGTTCGAGCGGACACACAGACGTCGAGAAGCTGAAGGCGTTCGTGTGCCCGGGCCCGGCCGCGGAGCTCGCTCTGCTGCCGGCGCCGACGCGCCCCGAGGACGCACAGGTCATCAGCCAGGCGGACATGAAGGCGATCCTCGACGCCGGTCGCGCCTCCTACGGTGCGGTCGTCGTCGACACCGGGCCGCTGTTCGACACGGCGATGCTCGCCGCCGTCGACTGCACCGACCACCTGCTGATCGTCAGCAACCCGGAGATCACGTCGCTCAAGAACGTCCGGATCGGGCTCGAGACCCTCGACCGGCTCGGGTTCCCGCGCGACCGGATCTCGGTCGTGGTCAACCGGGTCGGGGCTCCCGGCGGGGTCGTCCGCCGTGAGATCGAGCAGGCGCTCGAGACCGAGATCGCGTTCGAGCTGCCGGACGATCCCGAGGTTCCGAAGGCGCTCAACCGTGCCGTGCCGGCCGTGATCGCCAACGAGGGCGGGCGCTTCGCGCAAGCCGTCTCGGAGCTCGGCAAGTCGCTGATCGGCGAGGCTGCACCCGTTGCGTCACAGCAGCGTCGCTCTCTGCTGCGAGGCCGGCGATGAGCACCTTCGAGGGCAACGGGTTCTCGGGCCGCAGCGACGCGGCTGTGCTCGCGGAACGGCTGCAGGTCGATCGCGGCTCCGCCAAGGCGCGGTCACGCGATCCGCAGGCCGAGCTGAAGACGAAGATCCACCGCGCGTGCATCGCGCGGCTCGGCGCGGCGTTCCTCAACCTCGAGGGAACGAACGAGCTCGAGCCACGGGTCCGGCAGCTCGTCAGCGAGCAGCTGAACGCCGAGCAGATGCCGCTGAGCCCGAGCGAGCGTGCCCGGCTCGAGCGGCAGATCGCCGACGACATCCTCGGCTACGGGCCGCTGGAGCCGTTCCTTCACGACCCGTCCGTGACGGAGATCATGGTCAACGCGTACGACCAGCTCTTCGTCGAGCGGGCCGGGATGATCGAGGAGACGGACGCGGCGTTCCTCGACGATGCGCACGTGCTGCGCATCATCGACCGGATCGTCTCGCAAGTCGGACGCAGGATCGACGAGTCGTCGCCGATGGTCGACGCGCGCCTTCCGGACGGAAGCCGCGTCAATGCGATCATCCCGCCGCTCGCGCTCCGCGGGCCGTCGCTGACGATTAGGAAGTTTGCGCGCGACGCGCTCGCACTCTCCGACCTGATCCGGCTCGACACGCTCACCGAACAGGCTGCGGAGTTCATCGGCCAATGCGTCGAGGGGAAGCTGAACATCCTGATCTCGGGCGGTACCGGCACGGGCAAGACGACCTTGCTCAACGCGGTGTCCGCGAGCATTCCCGGCTCGGAGCGGATCGTGACGATCGAGGATGCGGCCGAGCTGCGGCTGCAGCAGCGCCACGTCGTCTCGCTCGAGTCTCGGCCTCCGAACGTCGAGGGCGAAGGCGAGGTTCGCATCCGCGACCTCGTCCGGAATGCGCTCCGCATGAGGCCCGACCGCATCATCGTCGGCGAGGTCCGCGGCCCGGAGACGCTCGACATGCTGCAGGCGATGAACACGGGCCATGACGGCTCGCTGACGACGATCCACGCGAACTCGGCGCGCGACGCGCTGCACAGGCTCGAGATGCTCGTGCTGATGGCGGGTGTCGAGTTGCCGGTGAAGGCGATTCGAGAGCAGATTGCCGGCGGTTTCGACCTGCTCGTCCACATCTCACGCCTGGTCGACGGATCGCGCAAGATCGTTCAGATCACGGAGATCGCCGGCATGGAGGGCGACGTGATCACCCTGCAGGACGTCTTCTGCGCCCGCGTGCCGGAGGGTGGCGCGACGGCCGGCCGGCTCATCACTCCCCTCGAGCCGACGAGCCTGCGGCCCGGCTTCCTGGGGAAGCTCAAGACGAACGGCGTCGACCTCTCGTCCGCTGCATGGCTGGGAGCGGCATGAAAGGTCGACTGGTATTGATTGCGGCGGCGGCGCTCCTCGCCCTCCCGGCCACCGCGGCCGCCGCCGCGCCACTCGAGATCCGGCACGTCGAGCTGAAGACGTTCCCGCAGGTGCGGGTCACCGTCTTCGCGCCTGCGGGGGCTCGCCCCGTTCTCTTCGAGAACGGCCGCGGTGCGGCGTTCGCGAAGGCTCGGCGGCTCGGCTCGTCCGAGGCGCTCGTCCTCGCGGTGGACAACTCCGAGTCGATGTCGGGGCGCCCGCTGCGCGAGGCGAAGCAGGCTGCGAAGCAGTTCCTGGCGGCGCAGTCCGGGCGGGCCTCCGCGTTCGGACTGGTCGCGTTCGGGCACGAGGCGCTGCCTCTTTCCGGCCGGAACGCTTCGGGCGCCGACGTCGCGCAGACGCTGTCCGCGCTCGCCCCGGACGCGCTGCCGGGCACCGCGCTCTACGACGCCGTCGTGTCGTCCGTCGGTCGCCTCCGGCACCTCTCGGCCGCCACTCGCATCCTGGTCCTGCTCACCGACGGCCGCGACGTCGGCTCGCGCGCATCGCTTCGGGACGCGGTCGCCGCTGCTCAGGCAGCGGACGTGACCGTGTACGCGATTGCGGCTGGCGCCCGGGCCGACCGCCACACCCTGGCCGCGCTCACGGACGCGACCGGCGGCCGCGTGTTCGGTGCCACCGACGTCTCGCAGCTCGCGGCGATCTACGCAGCACTCGGCCGGGAGCTCGAACAGACGTGGCAGCTGACCTACCTGACCCGAGGACGGCCGGGCGACCCGCTGAACCTGCGCGTCCGCGCCGGCGCGGCCTCGTCTCAGGTGCATCTCCGCGTGCCCGGATCGGCGCCGGCGAGCGGCGGCCCGCTTCCCGCGCATCTCGCGCGCCAGCAGGACGTGCTGTACGCAGTCGTCGCGCTCGCCGCGCTGCTCCTCGCCATTGCGGGAGCCCGTCTGATCCGCGGTCGGCGCAAGCCGGAGATTCGCCGCCTGCTCGATCCCCACGTCCAGCGCACCAAGCAACGAGCGGCCAAGGAGCGGAAGCCGGCTCTCGACCCGCTCTTCGACTGGACGGAGGATGCCCTCGCGGATCTCCCCGGCCACGAGTGGCTACGGCTGTCGCTCGAGCGGAGCGGCATCAAGCTTCGCCTCGGCCACCTCCCGTATCTCGGGCTCGCGGGCGCGCTCGTGTTCGGCGTCTTCGGGCTGGTGATCTCGGTCGGGCCTCTGCTCTCGCTGGTATTTCTGCTGCTCGGCTTCCTGACACCGCTGATCGCGTTGCGGATCGCGGCTGGACGAAGGTCGAAGGCGTTCGACCGTCAGCTGCCCGACATGCTCTCGACGATCGCGTCGACGCTCCGCGCCGGGCACGGACTGCGCACGGCCCTCCGCTCGGTCGCCGATGACGGCAGCCCCCCGGCTTCGGAAGAGCTGATGCGCGTGCTCGGAGAGGAGCGTCTCGGCAGGCCGCTGGACGACGGCATCAACGCGATGTGCAAGCGCATCGGCTCCGAGGACATGGAGTACGTCGCGACGGCGATCAACGTTCAGGCGCAGGCGGGCGGCTCGCTCGCCACGCTCTTCGACACGCTGTCCGAAACGGTGCGCGAGCGTCAGCGGCACGCACGGAAGGTGCGCGCGCTCACGTCAATGGGGCGGATGTCGGCCACGATCCTGACCTGTCTGCCGTTCGGCCTCGCCGCGTTGATGACGATGATCAGCCCGAAGTACATGTCGCCGTTCCTGAAGACGTCCACCGGGCACGTGTTGATCGTGTTCTGCATCGTCTCGATGACGATCGGCGCACTCGTGCTCAAGCGAATCGTGAACGTGAGGTACTAGCCCATGCTCCTGCTGCTCATCACCGGAATCGCGTGCCTCGCCATCGCCGGGTTTCAGCTGACGCGTCCGCGCCTTGTCGCCGAGCGCGATCGGCGGCTAGCGATCGAGCGGGTCCGCTCAGCCTCGGACGCCGTCCATGTGCCGATCGACCATAGAAGGCCGCTGCTGCAGGTGGTTGCACGCCCGCTCGCGCGCGTGCACCGGAAGCTGTGGAGCCGACAGACAGACCACGACATCGCGACCACACTGGCCCGGGCCGGCGTCTCGCGGCAGCTGACGGCGGAGCTGTTCATGGCCGGGCGGGTCGGGCTGACCGGGCTCGGCATCCTCTCCGGGCTCACGCTGGCGCACGGTGCCGGGCGGATCCTCGTCGCGCTGTTCTTTGCTGCCGCCGGGATCCTCCTGCCGGGCTTCTTCCTCAGCAAGGCGGCTACGAGACGCTCGGAAAAGATCGATTCGGAGCTGCCGCACTTCGTCGACCAGCTCGCGCTCGTGATCGAGGCCGGGATGAGCTTCGACGCCGCGGTGACCTACCTCGCCGGTGTGAACGAGGGGCCGCTCGCCGACGAGATGAAGCGCGTGCTGACCGAGCTGCGCGTCGGCGAGTCGAGGAAGACGGCGATCCGGAACTTCGCGGTGCGCGTCGGCAGCGACGACGCGATGGCGTTCGCGAACGCCGTGCTCGCATCGGATCAGCTCGGCTCGCCGTTGAGCGGGATCCTGCGCGCTCAGGCGACCGACCTTCGGCACCGGCGGCAGATGTACGCAGAGGAGCGCGCGCAGAAAGCGCCGGTGAAGATGCTGCTGCCGATGGCGATCTTCATCCTGCCGGTCATGTTCGTCCTGATCCTGGCACCGGCGTTCCTCGGGTCGCATGGGCTCCTCTGAGCGGTCGTCGTTGCCGAGGCGGATCGCCGCGCTGCTCTCGCGTGGCGGGCTGGTCGCGCTCTTCGTGCTCTTCGCGTGGGCCAACTTCTCGCACTGGCGCGCGACGGGGAAGCCCTCCGGGCTCGGCACGACGGCGCTCGAGGGGTGGGCCGCCGTGCTGTTCCTCGTCCGTCGGCCCGCCGGACGGCTGAGCCACAGTCCGGTCGCCTGGGTGGCGGCACCAGTCGGCAGCTTCGCCATGCTGCTCGCACGCCCGGCCGACGGCGGCCTGCCGCAGTTGCCCTGTGAGCTGCTGCAGCTCGGCGGTGTCCTGTTCGCGCTGGCGGGTCTCGCCACGCTCGGACGGTCGTTCGGGCTTGTCGCCGCCGACCGCGGGCTGAAGACCGGCGGGCCCTACCGGTTCGTGCGCCATCCGGCGTATGCCGGCTACCTCGTTGCGTACATCGGTTACGTGCTCGAGAACCCGGCTCCGTTCAACGTCCTGCTGCTCTGCATCAGCACGGCGTTCCAGCTTCTCCGGATCCGTGAGGAGGAGGCTGTCCTCGCCGCGGACGCGGGCTACCGGCGCTACCAGCAGGCCGTCCCGTACCGGCTCGTGCCGCGCCTGTTCTAGTTACGGACGCAGCAGTCCGAGCGCGACGCGGGTGAGCCACCCGCCGCTGAGGAACGCGTAGACCAGCGCCGGCAGGGCGAGCGCGAAGACCTCCACGTAGGCGATCGCGGAGACCTCGGTCGGGTCGGGCTCGGGGAAGACGAGCGGCAGAAGGCGGAGCAC
>JBKOVW010000236.1:0-5482 GCA_046724095.1 Actinomycetota bacterium
GCGATGCCGCAGCGCGGATGCCCGTCGGCGAACTCGACGAGCGCGGCGATGCAGCCCGGCTCCGGGATCGCATCGGGGTTCGAGATGACGACGTACTCGCCGCTCGTCGCCTCGATTCCCTTGTTGACGTTCGCGGAGAAGCCGAGTGGTCGCTCGTTCTCGACGACGCGCACGTCCGGCGGGAGCGACGAGGGCCGGCCGCCACGCCCGTTCGCGACGACCACGAGCTCGTCCACCTGCGCGTGCAGCGCGGGCAGCGACTCGCGGAGCATGGCCGCCTCGCCCGCACCCGTCGCGACGAAGACGGCCGAGACCTTCATGCCGCGAGGATCCTGCGGTAGACGTCGGCGGTGATGCGTGCAGTTTCCCGCCACGTGAACTCCTTCGCGCGCTCGAGGCCTGCGGCGGAGAGCCGCTCGCGCTCGGCGAGCGCCCGGCGCACGCCGTCGGCGAGGTCGTCGGCGAAGATCGCCGCGTCCCCGGCCACTTCCTGTAATGCCGGCTCGGGCGCAGCGACGACAGGCGTGCCGCATGCCATCGCCTCGACGACCGGAAGCCCGAAGCCCTCATAGCGGGAAGGGAAGACGAGGCAAGCTGCGGACTGGTACAGGCGGACGAGCTCCTCCTTCGGCACGTAGCCGCGCACGTCCGCGCCGCGGCGCGACAACTCGGCGGCGAGCTCGGCGTCCTTTTGCGGGCCGACGACGACGAGCCTGCGCCCGACAGCGTTCGCGGCGTCGATCGCGTCGAGCGGCTGCTTGCGCGGCTCGATCGCGCTGACGAACAACAGGAATGAGTCGTGGTCCCGGGCCGGCTTGAACTCCGAGTCGGGCGCGAGGGCCGTGACGGTGATCTTCTCCGGTGGGGTCCCGTACAGCTCGACGAGGTCGTGCTTCGTGCGCTCCGAGATGGCGAAGACGTGCCGCGCCCGCTTGACCGAGCTGCGGACGAACAGCTTGAACGTCGCGAGGTCCCACCAGCCGAAGACGGTCGGGTCGCGTTCCCACGAGAGGTCCTGGACCGTCAGCACCGCAGGCACGGGGCAGTGCAGCGGCAGCGAGTGCACGAAGTGCGCGAGCCCGGGCTGGAGGCGCCTCAAGAGCCTCGGGACGCCGACGGCCATCCGCAGCTCCTGGGAGCGCGCGCGGAGCACGACCGGCTCGACGCCGTCGGGGGCGAGCGACGGGTCGCGTACGAGTGCCGCGATGCGGAGCTCCTCGGCAACCTCGGGCAGCGCGCGGAGCAGCTCGCGCACATATGTCTCGTCGCCGGTGCGCCGCCGGCCGAGGACGTCCGCGTCGACGAGGATCACGTGAGCGCCTCCCGGTAGACCTCGACGGTGGCGCCGGCGATCGCGTCCCAGCGGAACGCGCGCGCACGCTCGAGCCCGCGCGCGACGAGTGCGTCGCGCTCCGCCGTCGCGCGTTCGATCCCGGCGGCGAGCTCGGCCGGGTCGCTCGGATCGACGAGAACGGCCGCTCCGTCCGCGATCTCCTCCATCACGGTCCCGCGCGAGGTGACGACCGGCGCGCCGCACGCCATCGCCTCCAGGACGGGGATGCCGAATCCCTCGTACACCGACGCGTAGGCGACGCACCGCGCGCCACGGTAGAGCCGCGCGAGCTCGGCGTCGCTGACCTCGCCGAGCCAGCGGACGCCGTTGCCGGCCACCTGGACGCCGCCCCAGCCGCGCGCCCCGACCACACGGAGCTCGACATCGGTGCGCCGAGCGGCCTCGACGACGCGCGGAAGGTTCTTTCGCGGCTCGAGCGTCCCGACGGCGAGCACGTACTCGCCGTCCGCCGCGGGGCCGTCCGAGGTGAACTCGTCGTCGACGCCGTTGGGGACGACGCGGATCTTCTCGTCAGGGACGTTCAGCACGTCGATCAGCTCGCGACGGGTGAAGTCGGAGACGGCGATGATCCTCCGCGCGGCCGCGAGCACGCGGGGGACGACCCGCGGGCTGTACGTGCGCGTCCAGCGGTTGAACGCGTCCGGATGGCGAAAGACGGCGAGGTCGTGGACCGTCACGACGACCGGGAGCGCCGGGCGGACCGGGCCACGATATGTCGGGCAGTGCAGGACGTCGCCGTCGCGCTTGCGGCCGAGGGCGAACGGATACCAGGCCGCGTCGCGTGCGAGCGTCGAGAGCCTGTCCGCTCTCCCGAACGACGTCGTCGCGACGTCGACGTCCTCGCGGCGGCGCAGCTCGCTCAGCAGCGACTTGAGGTAGCGCGCGGTGCCTGCACGAGTCTGAACGAGCGGCGAATCGTCGATCAGGACTTTCATGACAGCGCGTCAGCGTAACCGCGCAGGTGCGCGCGCCCGGTCTCGGCCCAGGTGAAGGCGTGTGCATGGTCGAAGCCGCGACGGACGAGCTCGTCGCTGCGCTCGAGCGCCTCCTCGATTCCGTCAGCGATCGCCCGCGGGTCCTCGGGGTCGACGCGGACGGCAGCATCTCCGCTCGCCTCGTCGAGGGACGGGTGGTTCGAGACGACGCACGGCGTCCCCGACGCCATCGCCTCGATGACCGGGATGCCGAAGCCCTCGAAGCGAGACGGATACACGAAGACGCTCGCACCGCGGAAGAACTGGGCGAGACTCTCCTCGTCGAACTGGCCGTCGTAGTTCGGCTTGATCAGCGGCAGCTTCCCGCCGAGAAGCCCGGACGCGAGCCGCAGGTTCGCCAGGTTCTTGCGCCAGTTGTCGGTCGCGGTGCTGAAGATGAACGGCGCGTTGAATCCCGGTCCCTCGGGTGTGAAGACCGGCGACACGCCCGGGTAAGCGACGCGCACGCGCTCCCGAGGGATGCCGAGGCGCTCGACGACGTCGGCTGCCGTGAACTCCGAGTTGACGAAGACGAGATCACAGCTGCGTGCCTCGCGCGCGTTCGTCGTGTGCATGCGCACGGTGCGCGGGTGCAGCCGCTCGGGGAAATGGAGCGGCCCGAGGTCGTGGATCATCGTCGCCCGGATGCCGTCCCGCTGCGGCGGGCGCATCCAGTCCGTGAAGTGCAGCACGTCGAACCGGCCGACGAAGCGTTCGGCGACGGGATGTCGCAGCGTCCCCCATGCGCGGCGGGTGGCATGAGCGAACGGCACCGTGACGATGCGACGCTCGACGGCGAGCCCGGCGAGCGTCTCGTCGAGCAGCCCGCGCCCGGAAATGCTGACCGGGCCGAACGCGACCAGCTCGTGGCCGCCGTGCTCGACCATGCCTCTGAGCGCGCCGAGGATGTAGTTGCCGACGCCCGTCCGCGGATGCGAGAGGGGCGTGACGTCGTAGGCGATCCTCACGGAGCGCGATAGGCGAACTGCACGAAGCGCGCGCCGAGCCGCCGGGCGTCGGTGCTGCCGGGGTCGACCAGCGCCGGCACGGCCGTCGGCGAGACCGTGAATGTCACACGGCAGACGCCGTCGCGCGGCCTCAGCGGGACGGTCAGGCGGCCGACGTCGCCCGGCGAGAACGTAACGCTCCGCCCTGCCGCCGTCACCGTCTGCGGCCGCGAGAACAGCTTCTCGTCGCTCGCAACGGTGGCCGTCACGCTCCCGCCGCTGCAGCGGAGCCGCGTGTAGGTGACGTGCCGGCCCGACCAGCCGTCCGGATACGTGCCGCTGAGCCGGGACGCGATCGCGACGAGCCCGTCCGGCGTGCGGCGCAGCACGATCCCCCGCACCTCGTCGATCCCGATCACCTTCCCGGCCAGCGGGACGGTCGTGTCGGTGAGGACATACCGGCTTCGCACCGGCGCATCGTTCGGGAGGGTGAGGACCCCGTCGGCGCGTTGCGTCACGTGCGTCTCCGGCAGTCCGCCCATCGACGGCTGACGCAGGTAGTACACCGCCCCGACGCTGCGGTTGAAGAACTCGTTCTCCCACAAGGGCAGCGGCTGGAGGGTCGGATCCCTGCCCGAGTAGACGAATGCGACGTTCGCGTCTCGGCCGACTGCTGCGTCGATCCAGTCGCGCCGCGACGTCGTCATGCCCTGGAACAGGGCGCCGACCGACGCCTTCGGGAAGCCGTGGTCGAAGCGCTCGATCCGTTCGGTCGCGAATGCGAACCAGACGAGGACGAGTGCCGGCAGGACGAGCGCGTAGCGCGGCGAGATCGTCAGAAACACGAGCGCCAGCGCGGCGGCGGCGACGACGACGACAACGCCGATCGTGTTCGGACTGACGAGCGCCTCCTGTACCCACCACAGCGGCAAAAGGGCCAGCGTGTCCGCTTCGGCCGGCGTTCCGATCAGCTGGTGGTACGGAAGAGCTCCGGGCAGCGCGGCCGCCACCACAGCGACTGCCGCCGTCACCGGCGCAGGCCGCGGCATGCCGCGCTCGATCCACGCGAGCAGCGCGATCAGGAAGAGCGGCGCGACGTAGAACATGTTCCGCTCCTCGACGCGTGGGGACAGCGCCGACGCGAACGCGGCGACCTCGAGCAGCAACCAAGCGCTCAGCGGCAGTGCGGCTGCGAGGAAGACACGCAGCGGTCGGTCGAGCGAGCGCCCGAGCACCGTCAGCAAAAGGACGGCGGCGAACGGGACGATGCCGAGGTAGAGGTCGAGCTCCGAGACGTGGTACAGCAGCCACTTGAGGACCTGTCCGGCGTGGTAGTTCGCGTGGCCGGTGACGCTGTAGCTGCCGAGCACGTCGAGCGGCGACTTCCCGCGCGCAAGCTGGACGACGAGCGCGCCGAGAACGGCAACGGCCAGCACCGCGTAGAGCGCGCGAAACTCGTTCACGACCCGCACGAGCCTGCGGCGGTCGAGCCAGGCCAGGAGGAGCGGCGCAGTGGCGACCGCGGGTATGAGGACGATCGCCTGCGAGCGCGTCAGGAACGCGAGCAGGCAGACGGCGAGCAGAACGAGCTGGCGCGTCAGCGTGGGACACTCCAGCATGAGCACGAGCGCGAGCGCCACGCAGACGAAGATCGGATAGAAGACCGTCTCCGTCATCAGCGTGCCCGTGTACATCATCGACGGCACCGCAATCGCCAGGGCCGCGGCGAGCAGCGACCAGAGCGGCGAGACCAGGCGGCGCGCGAGGAAGTACACGGGAATCGCGGTGAGCGACATCAGCACCGAGCCGATCGTCTTCGCGGCCGCGTAGGCGTCCGGCACCGACGAGAACACGCGCCACGCGGGCGCGATCAGGACCGGATAGACCGCTCCGTACGAGCCGTGGTGCACGTCGCGGACGAGGAAGTGCCCTGTCGCCGCGAAGCTCTTTGCGAGCTCGGAGTAGATGAGCTCGTCGACCATGATCCACGGGGCGACAACGCGCCGCGACAGCCCGTAGCGGAAGACAGCGGAGAAGACGACGAGCGCGGCGAGCCAGGCCCACGGCGGGACCCGCGCCAGGCGGCTGCGTGCGATCGGAGGCGTCGGCTCGGGGCGCCCGTTCCGCGCGAGCCCGACTTCGTCGAGGCGCTCCGCGAGCTCGGCGCTGAACGACGTCCCGGGCTCGATGCCGATGTCCGCCGCGGC
>JBKOVW010000033.1:0-3078 GCA_046724095.1 Actinomycetota bacterium
CGGAGCCGAAGGCGACTAATAGAGACATGTCCCGGGCCTGGCCCGGGACATGTCTTGGGATGACTTCCTACGCGTGCGCCCGCCTCAGCTGCGCCTGCCTGCGCAGGACGCGGCGAGCTTCGCGGCGGATCGCACGCTGGATTTCGGCGTTCCGTTCACGCGAGCGGTCGCGTTTACGGACCGCGTTCGAATATCGGGAGTAGCCGTACAAGGTTCCTGCCTTTCGGGAGCAACAGAGGCTCCTTTCTGTCGGTGGACGTGATCTTCGGCAGGCAGCGGCGGCCGCACCGCGGCCTGCCGAGACGGTGCGAGTGGCCCTTATGGGCTTACGCGAAGAGGGTGTCTACGCGGGTACCCGGAGACCACATCGCAATCGCAATGAGCGCAAACGGTTCGTGCAAAGCGTGGCCTCCTTTCCCTCGACGTGACACGAAGTCGTTGAGTTTGGCACCGGCGCATGCCGGTGTCAAGATGAATTTCGATGCGCAATGCGATTGTCGTCGTAGTCGCAGTACTGACACTCGGTGTTGGTGCTGCACCGGCGGCGACGCCGAAGCGCGCGAACCTCACGAGCATTGCGCGCGGGCTCGTCAAGTCGGGCGTGCCGGGCGCGATCGTGTACGTGCGCACGCCTACCGGGAATCGCGCAGGCGTCGCCGGCTATGCAGACCGCGCCGCGCACATCTCGATGCGCGCGGCTGACAGGTATCGCATCGCGAGCGTCAGCAAGGCGTTCGTGTCGGTGCTGATCCTGCAGCTCGAGGCCGAAGGAAAGCTCGACATCGACGACGCGGTGGCGAAGTACTTGCCCGGAGTCGTTCCGAACGGCGGCGCGATCACGGTGCGCGAGCTGATGAACCACACGAGCGGGCTCTTCAACTACACCGACGACGACGCGTTCGTGAATGACCCATTGACGAGCTTCGCCCGGACGTGGGCGCCACAGGAGTTGCTCGCGCTCGCATTCGCACATCCGCCGAAGTTTGCGCCGGGTGCGGACTGGAGCTATTCGAACACGAACTACATCGTCCTCGGGCTCGTCGTCCAAGCGATGACGGGCAAGCCGCTCGGCCAGGTGCTTCAGGAACGGATCTTCACGCCGCTCGGCCTGACGTCCACGTCGTTCCCGCTCACGATCGCGCTCGCGCCGGACTTCGTGCACGGCTACATCAAGGTGCCCGGAACGCCGCTGTTCGACATCTCCGCAGGCCTCAATCCCACCTTCGGCTGGGCGGCCGGCGCAATCGTCTCCAACGCGGGGGACGTGACGGCGTTCTACCGCGCCCTCTTCACGGGCAACGTCCTCCCCGCCGCACAGCTCAAAGAGATGGAGTCCCCGACCACGAATTCCGGCGTGTATGGCCTCGGAATCTCGAACACCTTCCCTGCATGCGGCCGCGCCTACACGCACGACGGCGACTTCCTCGGCTGGCGCAACGTCGCGTACTCGACCGCCAACGGCAAGCGGCAGGCGGTCGTGATGGTGAACGTCAACGACACGTACGTCGCGTGGGACCGGCTCGAGGCCGTCGCGCAGAAGGCGCTCTGCCGGGGTTGACAAACCCCCTGCATCGGCCACGATGCGAGCGGGGATAGGGGTGGGTATGAGTTTCACGGTGACGCTCACGCTGGGCGCGGCGCTGCTCGCGATCTGGCTCGACATGCGCTTCCCGGGCCTGCGGCCGAAGACCGCGGCCCAGGGGCTCATCCACGCCGCCGTCGGCGTGTTCGGGATGCTCGGGCGGCCGGCCTGCTCGCGCTGATCTACGGCATCCCGCAGTGGACATGGATGACCGTGCTACTGGCGGTCTTCCTGCCGTCGCTCGTCTACGCGCTGCTCGCGGGGCTCTGGATGCTGCGCGCGCTCGCGAACCTCACGTTCGCCGGTCGCTAGTCAGGCGAGATGTTCTGGTTCGACCGGAAGAAGTTGTCCGGATCCCACTGACGCTTGAGCGCCTTCAGCCGGTCGAACTTGCCGGCTCCGTAGGCGGACTGGAGGCGCGCATCGCTCTCTTCTCCGTCCGACATGAAGTTCACGTACGTCGACGTCTGGTACTCCTCGAGCGCCGCGTAGAAATCGCGCACCCACTGGCGCTCCTCGTCGAAGCCGTCCGCGTTCTCGGTGCAGCAGCCGATGTTGTAGGTGACGCCCGCGTCGCGCCCGCCGAACACGCTGTCATCCTCGCCGACGCGCGAGATCGCGCCGCCCATCTTCCAGATCGGGAACGACGTCAGCGGCGACTTGATCCGCCCCGCATGCTCGACGGTGATGTCGATCATCGCGTCGGACAGCTCGGGCGCGTCGAAGCCGCGGAAGTAGTACCACCGGTGCGGCACGAAGCTCGGGTCGAACATCGACTGGTGCATCAGGTACGGCTTGCGCGTGCACACGTCGGCGACGACGTTGCCGAACTCGCGCATCGGCTTCACGAACTTCTCGCCCTCGTCGAGATCGCCGATCCAGCACGGGATCACCATCACGACCGGCTCGCCGTGGAGCTCGTCCGGCACGAACGGCAGCGGCGGCGCCTTGCGATGGATGACGATCGACATCAGCTCGTCCGGCGCGTCCGCCACCCACTCGCGCCAGAAGCGCAGCACCTCGGGCGAGTCCTCCATCTTCCAGAAGATCGGGCCGGCGAGGATCGTCGGGCCGACGGGCACGAGCTCGAACTCGAACTCGGTGACGATGCCGAAGTTCGAGCCGGCGCCGCGTATGCCCCAGAACAGCTCTTGGTTCTCGTCCGCGCTCGCGGTCACGAACTCCCCGTCGGCGGTGACGAGGTCGACTCGGCGCAGCTTGTCGATCGAGAGCCCGTGCTTGCGCTGGATCCAGCCGATGCCGCCGCCGAGCGTCAGACCGGCGACGCCGGTGTGCGTGACGATTCCCGACGGCGCGGCGAGGCCGAACGCCTGCGTCTCCTTGTCCAGCTCGCCGAGGAGCACGCCGGCCTGCACGCGCGCGGTGCGCTGCTGTGGGTCCACCCGCACGCCCTTCAGCACGCTGAGGTCGATCATGAAGGTGTCGTCGGCGACGGACAGGCCCGGGAAGCTGTGCCCGCCGCTGCGGACCGTCGC
>JBKOVW010000216.1:0-9688 GCA_046724095.1 Actinomycetota bacterium
GGCGCTTTCGCGTGGCGCAAGCTGGTGCTTCCAAGACGTGCATATAGCAATCGACCGTTGAATGGTGCGTCGCTTTGGCTGCCGCCGCGAGCACGTAGGATCGTGCGCCTGCGGTGGCGTCGTACAGCGGCCTTCCCGAACCGATGCTCGCCCGCTCCGGCCGGTTGCCGACCATCGGCGACTACGGTCGCTTGCAGCGGACGGCGTAACCTCAGCGAGGATGACGGTGCGCGACGCGACGCCGCGAGACCTCGACTCGATTCAGGAGTTTCTGCAGGCCTACGTCGACGAGTTCTGGGATCGGCCCTACCCGCGCCCGGAGCCGAGCCCCGACTACCTCGCTACCGGAAAGGTGATCGTCGTCGAAGAAGGTGGAGAAGTCGTCGGGATGGCAAAGGGCATCCTCGACAAGGGGTGTGGCCACGTCTCGTTCCTCTACGTGGATCCTCGAAAGCGCGGCCGAGGAAGCGGGAGAGCACTACTGCGCGCGCTGGGTGAGTGGTTCGCCGAACAGAACGTTGGCGCCGTGACCCTCGGAGTTGATGCATCGAACCCGGACGCATTGGCGTTTTGGGAGCAACTCGGCTTTCGCGAGTTCCACCGCGAACTATCGACGCCGCTCGATTCGTTCAAGGAGCATCTCTGACGAAGAACCGCGACTACTGGCGCTACGAGATGGAGCGCGAGAGCGCCATCAACCGGCCGCGCGTGAAGCAGTTCGTCTGACAGGTGATTGACAGGTGAGGCGCTACCAGCCGTCGGGCTTGCGGATGCGTGGAGTCACCTCGTCGGGGAAGAGGCTCGCCCTGAACACGCGTTCTTGATGCGCACGTAGCCCGACGCCACCGCTTCGAGCTTGTGCGCGTGCTCGGTGTTCGGGTTCAGCACGACGACGCCGCGAGGGAGGCGTGCGTCGGCGATCTCGATCGGGCGCCGCAAGTCGGAGTCGGCCGAAAGGAAGGAGCGCCTGGACGAGGCGCACGGGGCGCGCACCGAGGCGCAGCTCGAGCGCGCGCTGCGCCAGCTGCCCTCGCCGAGGCTCCCGAGCGTCAGCCCACGCGATCGCCGCTGGCGGTCGCTTGCGTTCCAGTACGCGCCGGCAAGGGGATCCACAATTTCTGGCCGAAGTGGGTGTTCCTCGTGACGCTGGTCATGTTCGTGCGGCGCGCGTTCGGCCACCGGCGTCGTGCGCTGCCACCGCCCGGCCCTCCTACAGACTGAGCTTCGGGGCCGCGAGAACTCTCACGGTACCGGCCACTTGAAGGCGTCCTCGCACAGGCGTACGCTCGCGACGTGACAAAGCTCGGCGGCGTCATCGGTGCCGTCCTCGGGATCGCGCTCGTTCTCTATGTCGGCGACCACATCGAGTGGACCGCGCGCCTAAGCGACTGGATCGGAAGCGCGGCAGCCGTTGCCGCTGGGGTCGTGGGATGGGCAGCGGGGTCGCGCACGGCGCGGCGGCTCAGCGCTCATAGGCCACAAAGAACGCACTAAGGGTCGCCCGGTCTAGGACGCGCCTTCGCACGGGGGCTGTCGCGAAGGCGGATGATGCATTCAGTCAGATGGCCAGATGGCGTGCTCCACGGAGGCGCGTTTGGATACCCGTCGCGACCGTTGTCGGGATCGTTGGTGTCGTTGCGATTCTCCGGGCGACAGACTTGGTTTTATCGGTCCTGGCCCTGCCGCTCCGCCGAGTGTGACGCGTCGCCGAGCGCGGCGCTATGTCACCGGGTCAGTCCTCGCGCTCTTCGGCGATGGCTTGAAGGTCGGCGAGCTCGTCTTCGCCTTGCGCGCGGAGAGCGCGGCGACGTGGTAGTCGGTGATGTCCCGGACTCTCGCGGCCATCGCGCGAAGTGACTCGGTGGGTTGCTCGGACTCGGGCATCGGCGGAAGTGTGACGGCTTCGGCGCGGCGTCGCTACGGCAGGGGGTCTTGCAGAAGGTCATGCGTGGTCAGGTCTTTGGTCAGGTTTGCTCGCCCAACAGCGCCCTTACGACACCCGACACTTTCGCGACGCTTTCGCGTAGCCGTGCGCTTTCCGTCGGTGCCGTTGGGTGTGGTCGGGTGGCCGAATCGTTTTGCCCTGCAGAAGGTCGTGGGTTCGAGTCCCATCATCCGCTCTCGCGAAAGCCTCGCTAGACGGCGTCCCTACTTCGAACATTCCGCGGATGGAGTTACGCCGTTATCCGTGGCGGCCACCACGCATCCGGAGTAGGGCGCTGCGCCTGAGCCGTTGGCGGGAGTGAAGAACACGAGCCACGCATCTTTCCCCTCAGCGATGCCGCGCGTCTGAGTGGAATAACGCAGAGCCGGCAGATCTGCGCGCAGATCCGTAATCCGCTTGACCGCCTTGCTTTGTGCGGCTCGCGAGCTCAAACCCGCGTAGGTTGTCGACTCGCGCGTGATATCGGGCCACGGATACAGCGCAAGGTGGATGACCAGGATCGCGAGGCCGCCAACAAGCAGGTACGGCGTCACCGGGAATCTCTCCCGCAGGACCGCCACCGGTATCCAAATCGACGGGAACCGAGCATCGCGATGGGCGAGTCGAACCAGCAAGCTCGGAATCACGACGCCGAACACGAGCAATGAGCCATAGATCGAGTAACCGAGCACGAGCTTCTCGTCGCTCCACAGGCGGTTTACTGCAAACGCGACGAACGCCGTCACCGTAAAAACGAAGGGCCAGTCGTATCTGAAGGCGTGTATGGGCGTTTTGAGATCGACCGGCTTGATACCCGCGTGTCCGACAGGCGGTGGGATCACGCGACCGTGGGGTGTTCGCTGCTCGTGCGAGTCATGCGTGGCGGCGCGGTACGCGACCATTGCAATCACGCCCACGACGATCACGCCGACCCAACTTGCACCGTCTTCGATGTGACCGACGGTCGTAGAGAAAGTCGGCCACGGGATGAAATTTCGAAATGAGCCCGACAGCGCTCCACCCAACTCGACCGCGCCGAACACCAGCCCAACCGGGAGCCAGAAGGCAAAGCCTCGCCGTTGAGCTTCCGTGAGCGGCTTGCCGGCCGCCCACTTCGCCCTCAAATTCGCCCACCAGTCCCAGGGAAGCAACCACGAGCCCACCGGACGCTCACGACACAGCAGGTCCGGCACGTTCGGCGCAATATGCTCGCCCATGTCTCCCTCCCTCCGACTAACCAGCTTGACCACGAGACGCAGACGAGACGAACTTCCTTCCAGCGCCCCGCGCGCCGCTTAACAACCAGACACGATCTTGAGCGCGGTGACCGGGTGGAGCTCGGCGAAGTTCGGTGCGTGCGGAATCTGTGAATGGGGAATGTCGAAGAAGCCGACGCCGCTGATGAGGACCACTGCGCCCAACGGCTGCCACTGCTTCGTCGGTTTACCGCACTGCGTCTGGAACTTCTTGCGCACCGCGATCATCGCCTTGCGGTCACGCCCCTTCTTCGGGATGCACGCTGCGGCGGGCATCTCGGCGATCAGATAACTGCCCGCGTCGAACAGGATCAGATGAATGTCGCTGTCACCCTCGACCTTGAACTCGGTGATCTGCGCAGGCACCCGCCACACTTGTCGGCTGAACGCCGTCGACCGCGTCTTCGGCGTTGCGTGCGGCTGAGCGAGCGCATTGATCGCGGTAACCGTGGTGTTCTTGGGGTGAAGGTTGACGAGCTTGCGTTGCGGGTCGCTGAGCGTCTTCAGCCCCTTCAAGCGGACGTTGCAGCCGGTGTCGTTTTCGACGCGTCGGGCCGAGACGGTCGATGCAACCAACCCGGCAACCACGGCCGCCAGAACGAAAACGAGAACGCGCATGAGCTAGTTCATGAGCCAGGGTGACCCAATCGGAGGGTCACTCGTGCTCTTCCGGCGTTTGTGTCCGCGCCTCGGTAAGCAAGCGTTCGAGATCGAGGAGTGGCTCCGCCAACGCTCCGTGCAATTCGGCGACTCTCCGATGCAGCTCGGTCGCGGCTTCGAGTAGTTCGGTCGCCTGGTCGAGCGCCCGCGCCAGCTGGACGACCAGATTTGCGGCCTGGCGTTCAGAGATCACATCGCCGGTCGGTTCAGGCTCGTCCATGTCGGCATCTTCTCCTAACCGGTCGGCCGCCGCGGTTCGGCCAGGTGTCTCCGGCCGCCCGCCGTGTTAGCGTCGCGCTCCCGTGGGTTTCTTCATTACGAAACGCGCCGGACGAATGCGATTTGCTCTCGGCGTCGCCCTTCTGCTCGCCGCCGTCGCGGTGCCCGCCGCATCACCCGGGGACTTCGAGGGCGATAACGGCGCCTGTCGAGAAACGCCGACTAACCCCGCTCTGCTGCAATGTCCGACGGGGTACGTGGGCATGCCCTACGAGGTCGAGATCGCAACGGACGAGCAGTCGGGCTGCTTCCCGTACATCTACATCCAGATCGTGAACAGCTCGCTTCCGCCGGGTCTCACGATGTCTCCGAGCGGTGTCATCTCGGGCACCCCGACAGAGACCGGGTTCACGCGTTTCTGGCTCTGGAATCACGATCTGATCGCGTCAATGGGCGGGCCTGACTGGTGCGTCCGTGACGACGTGTCGCAACGCGAGTTCAGCATCCCGGTCGACCCCGGGGTCGCGATTGTCAATACGGCTGCGAAGGCAGGCACCATTGGCCAGCCGTATTCCGAGACGTTGACGGCGAGACGGTTCCTCAGCGTGAACTCGCCACCCACGGGTCCCGACGTATCGGCGGTCTGGTCGGTGCAAGCGGGTGGGCTTCCTCCGGGCATGGCCCTCTCTCGAGACGGGCTCCTCTCGGGTACGCCGACGGCCGAGGGCAGCTATCACTTCGTCGTCCAGGCCGATGTCCAGAACGGCGGTCCGCCCGCCACTCAGGAGTACACCTTTGTCGTAAGACAGCCCGTCGCCGTGCAGTCGGGCTCGCAAGAGCCGCCGACAGGCGAAGTGGGCATTCGCATCGCAAGGGCTTTTACGGCCACCGGCGGAAGCGGCACCTACACGTGGTCGCTGTCTTCCGGGGCGTTGCCGGCCGGTGTCGCGCTCGACGCGGCGAAAGGGACGATCGGCGGAACCCCCCGCAGCGCGGGGAGCTACCAGTTCGTCGTGACTGCGACAGACAGCGAGGGGCGTGCGGCGAGCACGCCTGGCGCCATGGGCGTGGTCAGGAGACTCGCGATCAAGCCGCCGCGTCTGAAGGTTGCGACGGTGGGACGTCCGTATCACGCGAGGCTCGCAGCGCGGGGAGGCGTTCAGCCGCTGAAGTGGCGGGTTGTTCGCGGGAAGCTCCCGCGGGGGATGGTGCTTGCTCAGAAACTCGGGACACTCACCGGAGTTCCTCGCGCGGCTGGGTCTTTCCACGCGACGGTGGAGGCTCGGGACGCGCTCGGCGCGAAGTCGCAGAAGACTCTCGCGCTGGTTGTCGGCTAGATCGCGCGTTCTGCGCGGGTGGAAGACACCTGCGTTGAAAGCCGTCCTGGTCACATGGGTCGTCTTCGGCTGATCTCCAAGCCTGGGATTTCTTCGTCGAGGAGCAGATAATGGGCGGACTCGACGCGATGGCGTCTCGCACGAGAATCGGCACTCAAGTCGCCGGGTTCCGGATCGAATCCGTGCTCGGGCGCGGCGGCATGAGCGTCGTGTATGTCGCCGAGCAGGTTCGCCTGGGGCGGAGAGTCGCGCTCAAGGTGCTCACGACCGAACTGGCGTGGGACGAGCAATTCCGCGAGCGGTTCGTGCGTGAGTCGCAGATCGCGGCCGCGATCGACCACCCGAACATCATTCCGATCTACGACGCGGGCGAGGACGACGGCCTGCTGTACATCGCGATGCGCTTCGTCCAGGGCCCGGATCTCAAGGAGGTCCTCAAGCGTGGAAATCTCGGCGTCGGCCGCACGACCTTCCTCGTCGAGCAAGTTGCGAGCGCGCTCGATGCCGCGCATGCTCACTCGCTCGTCCATCGCGACGTCAAGCCGGGCAACATTCTCCTCGAGGAGAGCACCGACCACGCCTACCTGACGGACTTCGGTGTAGCGAAACAGACGACGGCCCGGGGCCTGACCTCGACCGGCCACTTTCTCGGAACCGTCGAGTACGCCGCACCCGAGCAGATCGAGGGAGGCCCGGTCGATGCGCGCACCGATGTGTACGCGTTGGGCTGCGTCCTCTACGAATGCCTGACCTCGTCGCCGCCGTTCTCGCACGGAACGGAGCACGCGGTCCTGCACGCGCATCTCGTCGACCCGCCGCCGTCGGTGACCCGGCTTCGGCCCGAGCTTCCGCACGCGTTCGACGGCGTGATCGCGACGGCGCTCGCCAAGGACCCGGCGGAGCGGTTCGCCTCGTGCGGCGACCTCGTCCATGCCGCACGCAATGCGGCCAGCGGAACGGCGAGGCGCGCCGAAGCCGCCCGTGCACCCGCTCGCACCATTCCCTCCGTGGCAGTTCCCGCGTCGCCGCCGCCGACCGATTCCGGATCGCGGGACGGCGACGCCGTTACCCGAGAGCCGGACGCAGTCGAGAAGCCGACGCATGCGACCTGGTTGACGCCGGCAAAGTTGCTCCTGCTGATGCTGGCCCTGGTCGTGCTCGCCTCGGCGGCATCCGGCGCTGCGGTCTATTTCCTGACGCGCAACGATCAACCGGCGACGGCGACACCTCCACAGACAGGCCCCGTCATCCATCCGCTCTCTGCGCTCGTTCCGTCGCCCGTCTGGGGCACGTGCAAGGTCGTGTCGGCACGTTCCGGCGCCGTGGCATCCGCCGTCTGCCTGCAGCCCAAGGACGCCACCAGCTTCACTCCCGATCGCCTCGAGCTGTCGACGTTCGCGAGCGGCGCGGCAGTCCAGAGCGCATATGAATCCGAGCGGCGCAAGCACCACGTGGCGCGGAATTTCGGCCGCTGCAACGGCCTGAGCTGGGGCGGCGAAGGGACCTGGCTCCACAACGCATCAGCCCCGGGGGCAACCGCGAAGCCGGGCGGATCGCGGTTCTGCTACTTCGACGGGAACAAGGCCGTCATCGTCTGGACCCACCGCAAGTTCGGGCAGGAGAGTCACACGGACCTGCTCGGCATCGCCGTCGAGGGCGACAGCGATCATCCCGGGCTCTTCGGCTGGTGGCGCTTCTGGCACCACCGGATCGGCAAGGTCCTTGCGTGAGGGAGGCCCCGGCGCGCGAGGCTGCGGTCGTCTCGATCGTTGACGACGACCGCCGAATCCTCGTAGCAGGTCAGCTCACCCTCGGCCGCGGCGACGACGCGGGCCTCGTCATCGACGATCCCGAGATTTCGCGTGCCCACGCGGTCATCGCGCAGACAGCCGACGGGCTCGAGGTCCGCGACCTGTCTTCGCTGAACGGGACCTGGGTGAACGGAGAGCGCATCGGCGTTCCGACAGCGCTCGCGCCCGGAGACGTCGTGAAGGTCGGCAAGACGCGAATCGAGGTGCTGACGGCCGGCGGTCCGGCTGATGCTCCGGCACCGCGATCGTCGCCGACGCCCGTCGAGGCCGAAGACGAGTTGCGTCCCGTCAGCGTGCTCTTCGCGGACGTGGTCGGATCGACGCCGCTCGCGGAGCGGCTGGAGCCCGGCGACTACGCCGCGCTCATGGGCGGCTGCGTCGACCGGATGTGCCGCGCCGTCGAGCAGTTCGGCGGCGTCATCGACGCGTACATGGGAGACGGGATCGCCGCGTTCTTCGGTTTCCCCGCGGCGACGGAGGACGATGCGGACCGTGCCGCGAGCGCGGCCCTCAGCGTCGTCGCCGCGCTCGAGGCCTACGCGGAAGAGGTGCGCACGACCTGGGCGCTGGCGGATCTCAAAGTGCGCGTCGGCGTGAACAGCGGCCAGGTCGCGATCGGCGTGGTGGGTGTCGCCGAACGCCATCCGGTCGCTCTCGGTGACACGATGAACGTCGCCGCCCGCCTCCAGAGCACGGCCGAGCCCGGAACGATCGTGATCGGCGGGTCGACGGCCCGCAAGCTGGGAGGGCGCTTCCTGCTCGCGCCGCTCGGCCACCTCACGGTGCGCGGACGAGAAAGCCCGGTCGAGGCGTGGCGCCTCCTGAGCGCTCGTCCGGCAGGCTCGAAGAGCAAGCCGGCCGGTCTCGTCGGCAGGGAACGCGAGAAGGAGCTGCTGCAATCGGCTGCAGAGGCGCTCCGCGCCGGCAGCGGGCAGGTCGTCTTGCTCAGCGGCGAACCGGGGATCGGCAAGACGCGATTGCTCGAGTGGCTCCGCGAACACCTGGGCGCGGACGTGACGTGGCTCGATGGACGCTGCGCCTCGTACGGCGGGCAGCCGCTCTACGACCCGCTCGCCGAGGCCCTGCGCGGATGGGTCGGTGTCGACGACGTCTCGCGGCGGTCGGCGACCCTGCACCGCCTTGGTCTCGAGCCCAACGTGCTCCCGTACCTCGCCACGCTTCTGTCGGCGGAGGAGACCCGCGCACACAGCGGTTCGAACGGCGAGCGCGACGAGTTCGGCGCCGGGCTTGCCCGGGCGTATGCGTCGTGGATCGCCGGTGTCTCCCGTGAACGACCTGTCGTGCTTGCAGTGCACGATCTCCACTGGGCCGACCACGGCACGCTCGAGGTGCTCCGGGACTTGCTCGGCCTGCTCGACGACCGTGCGCTGATGATCGCGGCGACAAGCCGTGCGACGCCGGACGCCAGAGACCGCGAATTCCGCGAGCGCGTGCGGCGAGAGGATCCCGGACGCGTCGTCGACGTGGCCGTGGGGCCTCTGGACGAGCGAGACGCCGAGCACCTCCTGGCGCAGTTCTCACCCGGCGAGCTCGCCTCCGACGCTAAGCGAGAGGTGATCGGGGTCGCCGAGGGCAACCCGCTCTATCTCGAGCACCTGTTGCGGTCGCTGCTGGAGAGCGGCGGCCTCGCCGCGCGCCGCACCTGGGCGCTGACCGTCTCTGCGGCGCAGCTGCCGACCGGGCTCGAGAGCCTGCTCATGTCGCGCATCGCCGCGCTCCCGCGCGACGCGAGACGAATCGCTCAGGCCGGCGCGGTCCTCGGTCGCACCTTCGAGCCCACAGTGCTGGCTCAGGCGTCCGGAGTCGCGGATGTCGAGCGCACGCTCATGCAGCTCATGCGCGCCGACGTCATTCGCGAGAGCCACGCGCCGCCGAATCGCGAGTACTCGTTCACGCACGGCCTCCTGCAGCAAGCTGCGTTGTCGACGCTCACGCGTGCCCGACGGCGTGAGTTGTACCGCCGAGTAGCGTCAGCGTACGAGCAAGCTTTCGCCGACTCGCTCGACGACCACCTCGAGCAGCTCGCCTTCTATCGCGCGCGGAGCGGTGACCTCGAGTGCGCGCTCGAGTACCTCGAACGCGCGGCGAACCGCGCGGCATCACTCGACGCTCACACCCAGGCGGCAAGCCTCTGGTCGCGCGCGGCATCGCTTGCGAAGAGGCTGGACGATCCGCCGGTGCGGGACCGGATCGAGCGGCGACTCTCGGAGCTCAGCGTCTGAGCTGCCAGGTGTAGACGCAACGGGCGGTCGCCGGCACGTCTTCGACGATCGAGGGAAGCTCCCACACCAGGTTTTCCCAGCGGCTCACGTCGGCCACGTGCTGCCGCGCAAGCTCGAGCGCCTTCGTGCGCGCCGACTCGCCCTCGAAGACGAGGTAGACCCGGTCGTCGCCGAGGTACGCCGAATGCGCCGACAGGCCGGCGTCGCCGGGATCGAACGGCGGTCCCGCAGAGAGCAG
>JBKOVW010000305.1:0-4156 GCA_046724095.1 Actinomycetota bacterium
CCACTTCGTCACGGACGGGATCGAGTCGGCGCTCGAACAGGCGCGGGCAGCAGCCGGAGAGAAGGAGGTGTCTCTCGGGGGCGGGGCGTCCGTCGCGCAGCAGTACCTCGCAGCGGGTCTGCTCGACGAGATCGTCGTCTCGGTCGTCCCGATCCTGCTCGGAGGCGGAGCTCGGCTGTTCGACAACGTGGGAGATGCGAAGCTCGAGCAGGTCGAGTCGGTCGAGGCGCCCGGTGTCACTCACATCAGATACGCCCGGGCATAGCCTGAGAATCACTCCCGCGCTTTGCGGCGCCGAGTGGGCTAGTTCTCGTCGTGCTGCGCTGCGCCCTCGACCGGCGGTATCCAGCTCTCGCGCCGCTTCACCCAGATCTCGTCTGCGGGCTTCAGCTCGAAGGGCGCCTCATCCAGACTTCCGATCCGAATCTCGATGAGCGTGTCGCCGGGGTCGGCTGTGTCAAGGAGCCGAGAGCCACAGCGCGGGCAGAAGCCGCGGCCGTCATAGCTCGAGATTTCGCCGCTTATCTCAAACGCCTCGACGGGCCACTGCGCATACACGGTGAACGCACTGCCAGACTCCTTTCTGCAATCCGTGCAGTGGCAACGCCGGACATGCACAGGGTCACCGCGAACGCTGTAGCGGACCGCCCCGCAGAGACATCCGCCGGTGCGTACTCCTGCCTCCACGCGCGCACAGAATGCTACGCAACGCTCCCGTGGGCGAGCCTCCGGAATGACGCCATAGGATTGCGCCGTGCCGTTCACGCTCAGGAACATCAAGGAGGATCTGGAGGACATCGGCTCGAGGTTCGGCGGCGCGCCGGACCTCGAGTTCCGGGCGGCGACCAAGGCGCTCGCGCTCGAGAAAGCCGCCCTGAGCTACCAGCGCGTCCCGCCCAGCTGTCGGTTTCCGTACGGCCACACGCACAAGACGCAAGAGGAGGTGTACGTGGTCCTGCGCGGAAGCGGGCGCATGAAGGTCGACGACGAGATCGTCGAGCTCAAGGAATGGGATGCGGTGCGCGTCCCGGCCGGTACGTGGCGGGGCTACGAGGCCGGACCGAAGGGCCTCGAGATCCTCGTGATCGGCGCGCCGAATCTCGGCGAGGATCCGCGCGAAGACGTCGAGGGTCAGCGCGACTGGTGGGCTGACTAGCGGTTCGCGGTCGGCGCGTGTCGGGAATGTCCCCCGAGGACGTGAGGCTGGTTGTGGCCGGCGCCGATGAGTTTTCGGTGGTCTGCCGGTCACTAACGCATACGGATCCGTAAGGGCGTAACTCGCCTGCAGTACTGACTCCAGGAGGCAGCATGAGGCTTCTTCTCACGTCCGCCGGCATCAAGAACCCGAGCATCCACAACGCGCTGGTCGACCTGCTGGGCAAGCCGATTGCCGAGTGCAGCGCCCTCTGCATTCCCACCGCGACGTACGGGCACCCCATGGCCGGTCCTGACGTGGCATGGCGGTTCATAGCCGGACAAGAACCCAGAACACCCATGTGCGAGTTGGGTTGGAAGTCCTTGGGAGTGCTGGAGCTGACCGCGCTGCCAAGCATCGACGAAGAGCGTTGGGTCCCGCTGGTCCGGGAGACCGACGTCCTACTGGTGAACGGCGGCGATGCCCTATATCTGTGCCACTGGATGCGGCAGTCCGGACTGGCAGACCTCTTGCCATCACTCGAGACGGTCTACGTGGGATTGAGCGGCGGGAGCATGGTGATGGCCCCCAACATCGGCGAGCATTTCGTCAGCTGGACTCCTCCCACCGGCGGCGATGAAGCGTTGGGACTGGTCGAGTTCTCGATGTTCCCGCACCTGGATCACGAGGATCTGCCGGACAACTCCATGGCCGACGCAGAAAGGTGGGCCGCGGCCATGCCGGTGCCGGCGTACGCGATTGACGATCAGACGGCCATACAGGTGACCGACGGCACGGTCGAAGTCGTATCCGAGGGGCACTGGAAGCTGTTTACCCCCAGCCCGGTAGCAAGCGAGTCGGGCTAGAGACAACGCGCGCTCGCCTGGGCCGGCGTTCGCGAATGTCATATGAGCTCGGTATGAGCTGTCTGTGCATTCGCTTCACGCGCCCATCGGTGTTGGAACTCGAACGCCTGCTTGCTGAAGCAAGACATTCCGCTCCCACCTACGCAGAGGTTGGCGGAACAAGGACAGACCGGCTGCCCTCCGGCTACCGACACGACAGGTACGACATTCGGCTGGGCCGTGGAAACGAGGTATTTGGGCGTGCGGCCGACGCGTTACGACACCGGCAAGCACAGCGGGGGTCGGGGATCGAGATCGTTCCGGCGGGTGCTTGGGTCGAGGAGAACGAGACGGTCCTCCTCCTCATTCGCGCGCGCTGGCTTCGTCGGGCGGTTCACGTTCGCATTCGGACCGGCCACACCCAGAGACCGGAGAGGTCGCCTTCACAATCGATCGAGAAGAGTCAGGCGATGTCGTCTCTCGCGTGACGTCGTTCTCCCGACCCGTCGATCCGCTCGCCCGTCTCGGCGCACCGATTACTCAACGGATTCAAAGGACGGTCACACGCCGGTACCTAGACACGCTCGCAGCGGCACTCTCGTAACTGCATTTGGCGCGTCAGTCGGCATGAGGCGCCCGCGCGCCGCGAATGTCACCCGAGCGGCGGCGTGTGGCCTCAGTCGTTCTCAGGCCAGGGCTCGTCGTTGGCCCCGGCCGTCTGGGCGTTCGTCGACGTCTCGCGCTCGTCTTCGCCCTGCGGCGTGGCCACGGGCACCTCGCCCTCGACGACGTTCTCGGCATCAGCCTTTGAGCCGGTGAGCAGGCGCTTGATCCCGTCTAGCAATCCGATGTTGCGAGTATAGGTCGCCCGTTTCGCAACCCGACGAGGCTGTGCTTGTCTAGAGATCGTGAACGGGCTCTGCGCATCGCGCGGTTTGGCTATGGGGGTCGGTGCTGCTCTCTTTGTCGCGGCCGGGGTTGTGGCCACGTTCGCTCGACGGGTTCGTGTGCGTTTGGGTGCTCCCATACGACCGCATCTCCTGAATCGAGGAGTTTGACCGTGCTAGTCGGGACCGCTCCGAGTCGTCTGGCCACGGCGGCTGAGGCGACGTTGTCGGGCGAGATCAGCGAAATAAGTCGGCGGAAATCCCGCCCTCTCAGTGCCCAATCACGCACGACACGCGCGGCTTCGGTCGCGTAGCCGCGCCCCCAGTGCTCGCGTATAAGCGCCCAGCCCAGTTCGGGCTGCGCGTACGAACCGGCGGAAGCGAACGTCGCATGCGCCCACGTTCGCTCGTCCCAGACAACGATGCCGACGCGTCCGAGGAACGTCCGGTCCTCGCGTCGCTCAACCACGAATTGACCGACGCCGTTCGCGCTCCAACGCTCAATCCACCTATCGACGACCGCGCGGACATCTTGGGCAGGCACGACCTCCCCACCCACGAAGCGCATCACCTCCGGATCGGTAAGCAGCGCCGCGGCAGCTGACGCGTCCGAGACGACCGGAATCCGCAGTATCAACCGCTCAGTGGTGAGCCTAACGCTGTCCTTCTGATCCCTAGCGTCCGCCAACGGCGACGAGCCTACCCTCGCCCGCGCATGGCCCAGCGTTCGCCAGCGCTGGCTCAGCCGGGTCGATGCATCCTCGCGCCGATCGGTGCGGTCGCGTTCGCCGCCGAGTCCGGCCGCCGAACGGTTAAGCGTAGGACGAGAGCTCGTCCCAGATCCGCGTCAGCACCTCGTCGAGGGGCGCGGCGGCGTGGTCGTTCAGGCGTAGACGCTCGGCGAGCGCGACGAGCCCGGGCCGTCGCTCGCGGTAGGTGTCGGCGACGTGGTGCGTCGGCTCGAGAGCGAGGAAGAACGCGGCGTGTAGGAGTTCCGAGAAGACGGCGAGCGGCCCTGTGAGCGGGCCCTCCACCTCCATGTGGAAGGCGCGTGCGCTGTCCGCCGCCTCGATCTGCCGCTCGATCAGCTTCGAGGCGCCGCCGTAGACATCTGTAGCTGCGAAGACGACCCGGCCGATGGTTGACAACCACGCGGCGCCGATGCACTGCGCGCACGGTTCGAGCGTCGTCCAGAGCGTGCAGTCGAAGTAGCGCCTGCCGGTGCCAAGTTGGACAAGCGCGTTGATCTCCGCGTGCGCGACGCGCGAGCCGAAGACCTGTCCCGTTGG
>JBKOVW010000388.1:0-24484 GCA_046724095.1 Actinomycetota bacterium
GTCGGCGGCAGCGCGTTCAGGCAGGGCCTCGCGAGCAACCTGCTCAACCCGAAGATCGCCGTCTTCTTCACAAGCCTTCTGCCGCAGTTCGTCGACGCTGCCCATGCCCGGCCGCAGGACCTGCTTCTGCTCGGCGTCCTCTTCAACTGCATGGGCGTCGTCTGGCTGCTGACGTACGCCGAACTGGCCGCGCGGGGCCGCGACGTCCTCGTCCGGCCGTGCGTCAAGCGAACGCTCGACCGGCTGAGCGGCGTGGCGCTCCTCGCCCTGGGCTTCCGCCTGGCTCTCGAGCGGAAATGACCCGAGCGTGTCAGGCACGGCACGCGCGCGCGTCGCAATGCTGGCGGCATGCCGGCGGAGCTCAACGAGACGCTCGTGTTCGAACTCCCGAGTTGGGCACGGGCTCGAGACCTCTGCGAGCGACTGCGGCCCCGCTGGCACTGTGACTCGTACGACTGCGGCGACGTCGTTCTCGTCGCTGCCGAGCTTCGGCCGCGGGCAGACGACCTCGGTGTCCTGCTGCGGGCCGTGAAGCTCTGGGCAAGCGACGCCGGGATGCCCCTGATGCGCTTCCACCTCGACGGGCGCTCGTACGTTTTCGAGTCGGGCATCGGCCTGCTGATGCCTGCCGCCTGACGACCGCCGCGCTAGCGTGGCACCGTGAGGCGGCCCCGAGCGTAAAGGAGCCAGATGTTCACGCGCAGGAGGCTGTTGCAGAGCGCCGCCGGCGCGGCGGCCGCCGGCCTCGCGCCGCGTGCGCTCGCAGCCGACACCGCGTTCGACCCGCGTAGCTGGGCAAGCGTTCGCGCGCAGTTCGCCCTGGACGAGCGGGCGACCAACTTCGCGACGTTCCTGCTGGGGCCGCATCCACGGCCCGTGCGCGAGGCCGTGGCCCGGTACGCCCACGCGCTCGACCGTGACGCGAAGCGCTATCTCGACCGCCAGGAGGACATGGGCGCGGCCGAACAGCGCGTGCGCGCAGCGGGCGCCCGGTACCTGAAGGTCGCCGCGAACGAGCTCGCCCTCACCGACAGCACGACGATGGGCCTCGCTCTGCTCTACGGCGGTCTCACGCTGGCCGAGGACGACGAGGTCGTCACGACGACGCACGACTTCTTCTCCACGCACGAGGCGCTGAGGCTCTGCGCGCTGCGCACCGGCGCCCGCGTTCGCAAGGTGCGCCTCTACGCGAATGCGCACACGGCGTCTGTGGACGAGATCGTCTCCTCGGTGAGGCGTGCGATCGGACCGAAGACGCGGGCGCTCGCGCTGACCTGGGTGCACTCGAGCACGGGCGTGAAGCTCCCGATCCGTGCGATCGCCGACGCGCTCCCGCAGCGCGTGCTGCTGTGCGTCGACGGTGTGCACGGCTTCGGCATCGAGGCCGCAACACCACGCGACCTGGGCTGCGACTTCCTGGTCTCCGGCTGTCACAAGTGGCTCTTCGGGCCGCGCGGAACCGGCCTGATCTGGGGACGGGCAGACGCGTGGCAGGCGGTGGTCCCGACGATCCCGACATTCGACGGCCGGGCGTTTCGGCCGTGGCTCGAGGGTGTCAACCCACCGCCGACCGGAATCCCCGGCCTACCGCGCTCCGTCGCCATGACGCCGGGCGGCTTTCACTCGTTCGAGCACCGCTGGGCACTCGCGGACGCGTTCGAGTTCCGCCGCCGGATCGGGCGCGCACGAGCAGCCGCTCGCACCCACGCGCTCGCGCAGCGGCTCAAGGCGGGATTGGCGGAGCTGAAGCGCGTGCGGCTCGTCACGCCGCAGAACGGCGCGCTCTCGGCCGGCCTCGTCTGCTTCACGGTCGACGGTGTCAGCCCGTTCGACGCGGTCGACCGGCTCTGGGCGCGCAATCGAGTCGTCGCGTCCGTGACCCCGTACGCGACGCCGTACGTCAGGCTCGGGCCGACGATCGTCAACACACCGGCGGAGGTCGACCGAGTCGTCCGTGCAGTCGCGGCGCTCTGAGCGGCCCGCAGTTGCCGCGCCCCGCGCGATCTGCGATCGTCGCCCGGCATGCGGATTACGTACTTCGCGAGCGCGGGCCCTGCCGATCCGACGCGGGCGTCGATCCCGCTCCACCTCGCGGTGAACGGCTCGGTCGAGGTCGGGCACGACGTGTCGATCATCCTCGGCGGCGACGCCGCCGAACTGCTGCTCGACGACACGGCGGAGCACCTGGAAGGCGTCGGGGTGCCGCCGCTCCGTGAGCTCCTCGCGAAGGTCCGCGAGCACGACGTTCCCGTCTACGTCTGAAAGGGCTGTGCCGTCGCCCGTGGGGTGAACGACGAAGATCTCGCGAAGGTCAACGGAGCGTGGGTCTCGCCGCCCGACGTCGCGGCACGCTTTGCGGAGAGCGACCGCATCATCTCGCTCTGACTGCGCGAGCAGCGACGTAGCTCGCCACCGCAGCGGCCGCGTTCTGTGAGAGCGGACGGGCCGTCGGCATCACGCGCGCGAAGCTCGCAACGTCCTTCTCCTTCAAGTGGGCGAGGACGAGATCGCCGCCGATCGCGCCGCTTTCACGCCCGGCGAGCGTGTGACAACTCGAGCACTGCGAGGCGAAGATCGTCCCTCCTCGCACAAGCACCGTCGGGCTCTTCGTCGCGTGGTCGGCGCCGCAGCCTGCGACGAGACCCGCGAGCAATCCGGCCGCGACGGCGCGCACGGCTCTAACGTAGGACGCCGGTGTGGCCGAGCGAGTAGCGCCCCGGCTGCGGCCAGACGCAGAGGCCGTGTGGCCCGGAGCCGACAGGGATGCGCGCGAGCAAATGTCCCGTCCGCGTCGAGACGGCGTAGACCTCGGCGCTGTACCGGCCCGAGAGCCATAGGACTTTTCCGTCGGCGGAGACGCCGCCCATGTCGGGGCTGCCCCCGCCCGGCAGCCGCCACTTCGCGACCTGGCGCCGCGTGCGGAAGCTGATCACCGAGATCGAGCCCTCCGACCGGTTGGTGACGTACAGGAACCTGCCGTCACGGCTCGGGTAGAGCCCGTGCGCGCCGGCGCCGGTTCGCAGCAGATGCAGCACCCGGAAGCTGTGGGCGCCGATCTCCCACACGCCGCCGGACTGCATGTCCGCGACGTAGAAGATGCGCCCGTCGGGCGCGAGCTTCACGTCCTGGGGCATGCCGCTGCGGTGTGGAAGGTCGATCGTGCGCACGACTCGCTCGCGACGGACGTCGACGACGACCAATTGCCCCGAGAACTCGCAGCTCGCGAGCAGGAAGCGGTTGTCGGCCGTGAAGTCCATGTGATCCACTCCGGCGCACGGCACCCGCAGCGAGTGGTGCAGGCGGAACGTGTGCGCGTAGCGGAAGTCGAGCCGTTGGAGCCGCTCGGCCACGACGATCGCGTAGCGGCCGTCGGGGGTGAAATACATGTTGTACGGGTCCTCGACCGCGACTGACGCACGCGGCTTCCCCGTGATGGGGTCGATCGGCGTGAGGCTGTTGCCGGTGTCGTTCGTGACGTACAGCGTCCGCAGGTCCCATGCGGGGACGACGTGCTGCGGCAGCCCGCCGACGGAAAGGTGGTCGACGACGCGATACGTCTGGGGGTCGATGACGTCGACCGTGTCGCTCTCGCTGTTCGGGACGTAGACGAGCGGCCTGGCCAGCCGCGCTGCCCCGCGCAGCTGGTCGGCGCCGTCGAAGGCGTACACGCTCCGTGCGGCAGGCGTGCGTGACGTGCGGCGCGTCGAAGAGGCGGCGACGAGCTCGCTCAGCCCCGCGAGCGTGCCATTGCGCCCGCGGCCGCCCGCCAGGAGGATCCTCGCGCGGTCGACGCTCACCGCGGCGAGGTCGGACCGTGGAGCCGTGAGCCTGCCGGCCATGCGGACGCGGTGCGTGCGCGGATCGACCGCGACGACGTGCGCGATCGCGCTGCCGATGGTTGCGCCGCGACCGCCGATGACGTAGACGAGGCCGCCGACACCGGCCGCGGCCGCGTGGGTCGTCGCCGACGGCAGCCTCGCGATGCGGCCCACTCGCCCGGAGCCCGGCGAGTAGGAGAGAACCGTCCGAGATGCCGTCCCGCTCGGCAGCGAGCCCCCGGCGATGACGACATGACCGCCCGCAGCCGCGACCGCTGCGTATCTGAGCGCCGTGGGCAGGCGCGCGACGACGTGCGCCGGGGACCCGGGACGCCACGCGACGATCGTGTCGAGCCAGTGTGAGCCGGTGTAGCCGCCGACGACGTAGGCGGTGCCCTGCACATTTGCGGCTGCCTGATCCGAGCTCGGGGCCGGCAGGCGGCCGACGACCGATTCGGCGCCGCTCGCGTCGACGCGAACGATCGCGTCGCTCTGCGTCCCCTCGTTCGTCCCGCCCCCGAAGAGGTAGACCGCCCGGCCGAGACGGACCGCGGCGGCGTCGTGCACCGCGGCCGGCAGCCGCCCGACCGCACGATCGCCGTCCGCGCTCACGATCCGCACGTCCGCACGAGACGTATCCGCTTCCGTCAAGCCGCCGAGCAACATGGTCCGCCCGCCTTCGAGGGGCGCGGCGGCAGCGTCCTGCACGGGTGTCCCGAGACGGCCGGTCCGACGCTCGGCAAGCCGGAGCAACTGACGGCGCGGCCGCGCGTGGCGCTTCGTCGGCGTTGACGTGATCGTCGCCGTGCCAGCCGACGGCTCCTGCGCCTCGACGACGCTGTGGCCGACGGCCGCGCCGCCCGCGCCGACGACGACGAGCGCAGCGACGGAGATCAGTCGACGCCGCTTCATCTCCGAGTGTCGTACGTCCCGTTCGCGGTCGCCACCGTGACGACAGCATGCGCGAAGCGCTGGGCTCGCTGCCGGGAGAGGGCACAGGCGGGGAGCTCCACGACGAACGCCGCCGCAGCCGGGTCCCGGTGGTTCTCCCAGCCGACGACGCTGCCGGGCTCGCTTCGGAGGCGGGCGAGCCGCAGGCTGACGAGCCGCGCGAAGCGACGCGCGATCGCGACATGTCCCCCCGACTCGTCGACGACGTCCTCGTGCTGGTGAAACCAGATGCTCAAGACGGGGTTCACCCGCGTAATCAGGTGGTAGGCGGCACGGCTTTCGGGTTCCGACAGCGGCCTGGGGCCCGAGTAGAAGACGCCGCCGAGGCGGCGCCAGCGCCACGGGAAGTTGCGATTGATGTCGACGCCGCGCGCGTTGCCGCGGGTGCGGGCGGCGACGCCGTCCGGATTGAGGACGGGGACGATCCAGAGATCAAGCTCGGACGGCGGCGCCGCATGCGCGAGCAGGTTCGCTACGGAGATTCCGGCGGGCTCGTTGCCGTGGATGCAGCCCACGACGAGCGCTCGCCGCTTCGCGTCGAGATCCCCGGTCTCGACGGCACGGATCGCGCGTCCGTTCACGGACGAGCCGACGTCGACGGTCCGCCGTCCGAGCGGGTCGGCCGCATCAGCGGCGAGGCCGTCCGCGGCGACGCACAGCGACAGCACTAGGCCGAGCGCGCCCGCCGCGCAGCCTCGTTGCAACCGCATGCGTCGAGGATCGCAGTCACAGCGGGTGTTGCGTTTGGGTTAAACGGCACAGCCACCGGCACGGGCGCCGCTACCGTAAAGACTCCGTGATCGAGGCGCGCAACCTGACCAAGGACTACGGCGACAAGCGGGCCGTCGACGATCTCTCCTTCATTGTCCGGCCAGGCGTCGTGACCGGGTTCCTCGGCCCGAACGGCTCAGGCAAGTCGACGACGATTCGGCTCATCCTCGGCCTCGACGCCCCCGGCGGCGGCGACGCGACGGTCAACGGCAAGCACTACCGGGAGCGCGCTGCACCGCTGCACGAGGTCGGCGCGCTGCTCGAGGCGCGTTCCGTCCACTCGGGGCGCTCGGCGTACAACCACCTGCTGGCGCTCGCGCAGACACACGGGCTCCCGCGGCGACGCGTCGACGAGCTGATCGACTTCGTCGGGCTGCACGACGTCGCCCACAAGCGCGCCGGCCAGTTCTCGCTCGGAATGGGCCAGCGCCTGGGAATCGCAAGCGCGTTGCTCGGCGACCCGTCGACCTTGATCCTCGACGAGCCCGTCAACGGTCTCGACCCGGAGGGGATCCACTGGATGCGCAACGTGTTGAAGGCGCTCGCGGCCGAAGGCCGAACCGTGTTCGTCTCGTCGCATCTGATGAGCGAGATGGCGCTCACCGCCGACCAGGTGATCGTGATCGGACGTGGACGCCTCATCGCCGACACGAGCGTTGACGAGTTCGTTGGTCAAGCCTCCGGGAAGCTGGTTCGGGTCCGCTCTCCGCGTGCTGCCGAGCTACGAGGCGTGCTCGCGGGCCCCGGCGTCACGATCAGCGAGGCGGCCGATGGTGGGCTGCTCGAGGTGAACGGCCTGTCCGCTGCCGAGATCGGCGACGCGGCGAGCGACCACGCGATTCCGATCCACGAGTTGACGCCTCTGCAGGCATCGCTCGAAGAGGCGTTCATGACGCTGACGCGCGACGAGATCGAGTTCAAGCCCTCCGACGGCGCGGAGAAAGACGAGGTCGCAGCGTGAGCAGCGTCGTCGCCCAGACGCCGGTACCGCGGCTTCCGCACACCGGCCGAGTCACACAGTGGCACGTCTTCAGATCCGAGTGGACGAAGCTTCGCTCGGTTCGCTCGACGCGCTGGTCGCTGCTTACCGCGGTCGCCTTCACGATCGGGATCGCGGCGCTCGCGTGTGCGGTCGTGTCGCACCACTGGCCGCACCTGAGCGCGCAGGACCGGCGCGACTTCCATCCGCTCGAGCCGAATCTCGCCGGCGTCCAGCTCGCGCAGCTTGCGCTGGGCGTTCTCGGCGTGCTCGTGATCACCGCCGAGTATTCGACCGGGATGATCCGCGCCTCGATGACCGCGGTGCCGCGGCGCCTGCCGGTGCTCTGGGGCAAGGCCGTCGTCTATGGCCTCGTGACGCTCGTGCTGACAGTGCCGTCCGTGCTGGTCGCATTCGTGATCGGCCAGTCCATCTTCTCCGGGCGCCACATCAACGTTGGGTTCACCGACCCGCACGTGGCCCGAGCCGTGATCGGCGCGGCGCTCTACCTGACAGTCGTCGGCCTCTTCGGCCTGGGGCTTGGCGCGATCGTGCGCAACACTGCCGGCGGCATCGCGACGTTCGCAGGGCTCATGTTCGTCCTCCCCCCGCTGATGAACGTGCTCCCGACGAGCTGGAACAACGCGGCGTCGCCCTACCTGCCGCTGCAGGCAGGAGAGGCGATCATGTCGACGACGCCGGGCAACCACCTGGCTCCCTGGACCGGCCTCGGTCTGCTGTGCGGCTACACGGCGGTCGCGTTCGCGATCGCCGCCGTTCTGCTCGTCCGCCGCGACACCTGACGCCAAGCAACGTGACAACGAGCTCGCTCGTGCCGGTCGTCCTACGCGATGGTGTCGTCATCGAGGACTCCCTGAGGGTGCTGCTCGGCTTTGCGGCGAGCGGCTGGGACTTCGACGTCGGCGGCGACCCGCGACCGGCGTCTTTCGGTGAGCCGGATCTCAGGCGCGCGAACCGCGGCGGCGCTCGGATCTCGGCGGTCGAGATCGCCGCGATCCTCGAACGGCGCCGCCCGATCGAACGGGCGCTGCGGGCAATCGCACCCGAGGCGTCGCTGACGGGAGCCGCGACCTCGGTTCCCTGGAGCTCGATGAGGCAGCTCTTCGACGCGTTCGCGGGCATCCGCGGGGTCGGCCTATCGAAGATGACGAAGGCGCTGCACCCGAAGCGCCCGGCGCTGGTGCCGATGCTCGACAGCGTCGTGCAGAGGTATCTCGCGGCCGATGATCCCGGCCCGCAGACTCCCTTCGGGGAGCTCGCGCTCGCGCTCGTCCGTGGCTACAAGCGCGACCTCGACGACAACCGCGCGTCGGTGCGAGCGGTGAGGCGGGAGCTTGCGAAGCGAGGGCATAGCGTCACCGAGGTGCGAATTCTCGATCTGCTGATCTGGTCCGTCTCCGTCCCCTCGTGATGCTCATGCTCCCCCACTCGGGGGATACCAGCTCGCGCACCGCCTCCCAAGATGCGTGCGGATCATGCGCAAGGGTCTCGCCGCCACCATCCTCGTCATCGCCGTGCTCGTGGTCGTTCCGGCCTCCGCGGCCGCCGATCCCGCCGACCCGGTCGTCTACTTCAGCTTCGAGGACGGGATGTACTACCCGCAGGGCGCCGATGTCACCTTCGGGTATGCGTGCGTTTCCTCTGTCAGCGCGATCGTCTCGTGCGAGGCAAGCCAACCGATGGGCTCGCAACTGGACACGGTCCACGCCGGTACGCACTCGGTCACCGTCACGGCGACTGACTACGAGGGGCGGCACACCACCGCCACCCAGACGTACACGGTCATCGACATCACGAAGCCGCACATCGTCTGGCGAACGCCATTCGACGGAGCGACGTTCGAGCAGGGCTCCCTCGTGACGGCCGACTACTCGTGCGAGGACGATCCGGGCGGGCTCGGGATGCTCGACGACGGCTGCGTCGGCCAGCGACCCGCGGGTTTCCCGATCGACACGAGCACGCTGGGAACGTTCACGTTCTGGGTCACCGCCGTCGACAAGCAGCTCAACATCACACAGGAAACAGTGCACTACTCCGTCGTCGACACGACCCCGCCGACGATCGCGCTCTCGTCCCCCGCCGACGGCGCGACGTACACGCTCGGACAGCAAGTGTCCACCTCGTTCTGGTGCGACGATCACGGCGGCTCCGGCCTCACCGGCTGCAAGGGCGATCTCGCCAACGGCGCATCGCTGGACACATCGTCGGTCGGCTCGCACTCTTTTACCGTCACCTCGTATGACCGCGCCGGCAACGTCGGGCACGAAACCCACACGTACAGCGTCGTCTACGACTTCGGCGGCTTCGCTTCCCCGGCCTCGCCCTATCCGACCGCGACCTCGGTCAAGGCGGGACAGCCGGTCCCGTTGAAGTTCTCGCTGCACGGCGACCAGGGACCCAGCGTCTTCGCCGCGGGCTCGCCCGGATGGACGCCGTGCGGTCCGACGCTCGACGGGCCGACGCCTGCCGACGGCACTCTCTCGTACAACGCTTCGAACGACCGCTACACATACCTGGCGATTACCTCCAGGACATGGGCCGGGACCTGCCGGGATATCGTCGTCACGTTCGCCGACGGAACGACCCACAAGGCCCGCTTCAGCTTCACGAAGTAGCGAGTAGCTAGCGCCGGCCGAGGCGCCGCAGACGCGCTCCGAGGGCGCGGTTGAGCGTTGCCTCGCCGGCATCGCCGTCGACGGCGGGCTCGTCGTTCATCGAGACCGCCGTCTTCGCGTTCCACAGCTCGACGTGCAACGCCTCGATCTCCTCGATCAGCAAGAGGATCGCCTTACCCGTCGCGCGTAGCTCCTGGTTCTCGGCGGCCGCAAGGCCCGCTCCCCAGCGCTGCAGCTGTTCGAGCTTCTCTTCGTCGAGGCGATTCGTCAGAGGTCCCTCCGGCTCGTGGTGCACAGGATGATATTCCCGCGGCCGATGTGGAAAGGAGGGGCGCGCCCGATCGCGAACGTAGAGAGCTCCAACCGTGGGGGTCGGAAACGATGGAATCGCCTGTGCGTAACAGCCTGTGGTGGGTGCTCCGCGCGGACTCAGACGAGGCCCGCCGCGCGCGCGGGCGTCTAGGAGTCGGCCTCGCCCTCGCCCTGCTGGTCAGCGGGCTGCTCACCGCTCTTGGGCTTGCAATCGTCGTCTTTGCGAGCTCACTGGCGGTCGTCACATTCGTGGCGGGCATGGGAGTGTTTCGTGCCGTGCGTCGGAACCGCGTACGGCTGAAGCAATCCGCGTGCGCGGCCGTCACGGCCGGGTATCGCACGTCATCGCGCGAAAGTCGCCGCGCGGCGATGGTTTTGCGTACGCACGCTCGGCGCCTCTTCCGCGCTTCGGTCGCGCGCGGCTCGTGTGTACGCGGCTCGACCCTGCGCTGGAGCGCCCGATGCCTGGAGCACGCGCGGCAAACGTGGACGGTCGTGCGCACCAGCCGGATCGACGTCCAGCGCGAGGCTCTCCGGCTGAACGCCGCCGGAACGAGGCACCGGCGAAACGGCGCGCATGCGAAGGCGATCGAACTGCACGAACGCGCCCTCGACCTCCTGCGCGAGACACAGGATCCCCGCGCCGTCGCGCTGACCCAGAACAACCTCGCACTCGCTCTGAGCCACAGCGGCCGACATCGGGAAGCGACCGCATTGTTCGAGCAGGCGGCCGCGACGGTAGGCTGGCTCGGCGACCAGGAGCACGAGGGCAGGATCATGGCGAACCTCGCGCTCGCCCATCGCCGGCAGGGGCGCCTGGAGCAAAGCGAGGACGTCCTGCGAGTCGCCTTGACGAAGCTTCGGCAAGACTCCACTGCGTACAAGCGGGTGGAGGCCGAGCTCAGCGCGCTGTGAGGTTGAGACTCTTCCGGGCCGTATGAAGCTGGCAGCGTAGTCCGAGTCAGACGCCAGCGAGCAGGGCACGCGCACCCGCAGCCCGCACGGCGGCCGAGAGCGTCTCGATGTCGTACGCGCCGTAGTGGCGGCGGCCGTTGACGAAGAACGTCGGCGTGCCGGACACGCCGCTGAGATCGGCGCTGTCGATGTCGTCGGCCACGCGCGGCGTCCCGACCCGGCCGCGCAGATCCGTCTCGAAGTGTTCGACGTCGAGCCCGAGCTGCGCCGCATAGCCCGTCAGATCGTCCAGCTCCAGCGCGTCCTGGTGCTGGAGGAGGAGGTCGTGCATCTCCCAGAATGCGCCCTGCGCACCGGCGGCTTCGGACGCTTCTGCCGCCTGCTGTGCATGCGGATGCACGTCCGAGAGGGGCAGGTGGCGCCAGACGTAGCTCACATCGCCGAAATCGCGTAGCAGCTCACGCATCACGGGCTCCGCCCGCCCGCAGTACGGACATTCGAAGTCGCCGTATTCGACCACCGTGACCGGCGCGTCCACGGGACCGCGGATGTGGTCACGGTCGGGATCGACGTCGCGGTAGAGATCGGTGAGGGTCTCGGCCGTCCCGAGCAGTGCGCGAAGACGCGTCTGCCGTGGGAGCCAAGCGGTCGCGCGGAAGAGGAGCCACGTCAGGCCGGCCGCCAGGAGTGCGGCGCCCAGGATCCCGACCTTCGCTTCGTCGAGCTGCCGGCCGCTGAACGCCAGCGTCGCGATCAGCAGCGAGACGGTGAACCCGATTCCGGCGATCGTGCCTCCGCCGGCAACGGACGCCCAACCGACCGGCGGTCGAATCCGGCCCTTGCTGATCCTCGTGACCGCCCACGTGCCCGACACGATCCCGGCGGGCTTGCCGAGGACGTAGCCGCAGAGGATGCCGAGCGTGATCGGCGAGCTCACTGCGTCGCGGAGCAGTGCGCCGTCGATTGCGATCCCGGCATTCGCGAGCGCGAAGAGCGGGACGACGACGTAGCTCGTCCACGGGTGCCACAGCTGTTGCAGCCGCTCGTTTCGGGGGGTCGCCGCACGGAGCTCGGCCGCTGCCGTGCGAGCGAGCTCCGCCGTCGGCTGCTCGCGAAACTCGCGGAAGCGCTGCGTCGCGCGTTCGAGCGTCCCCCGCTCGATCGGAGACGCGTACGCGAGCAACCCCATCGCGAGCCCGATCACGAGCGGCTCGACGCCAGCTTTGAGCAACGCCACCCACGCCGCTGCGCCCAGCAGGAAATACACGGGACCGATTCGCACGCCCGCCGCGCGGGCCGCCACGACTGCGCCGTAGAAGATCACCGCAGCGACGAGCGGCCCGATGTGGATCGTGCCGGAATACGCAATCGCGATCACGAGGATCGCGGCCACGTCGTCGACGACGACGACCGTCAGCATGAACGCGCGGAGGCGGACGGGGAATCGCGGCCCGACCAGCGCAAGTAGCCCGAGAACGAACGCGGTGTCCGTCGACATCGCCGCGCCCCAGCCGTGCGCCGACGCGCGGCCGGCGTTGAACGCGAGGAAGATGCCGACCGCCGCCGCGGCGCCGGCGAGGCCGGCAACCAGCGGCAGCGCGAAGCGCCGCCGGTCGCGGAGCTCACCGAGGTCGAACTCGCGCCGGGCTTCCAGCCCGACGACGAAGAAGAACAACGTCATCAGCCCGCTGTTCACCCATTCGCGCACGTCGAGCGTCACGCCCGCGCTGCCGATGCGCACGGACAGCACCGTCGACCACACGCGTTCGTACGAGCTCGCGTCGACGTTGACCCAGACCAGGGCGGCCACTGTCGCGGCAAGCAGAGCGGCGGCGCCCGCGCTCTCTGTCTGCAGGAACGCGCGGAGCGGTGTCGGGAGTGTGCGGGCCCAGGCGGTTCGGCCGGTGAAGCCGGCTTCCTCCCGAACGGCCATCAGGCGCTACGTGGGCTCATCCGCGTGACCGCTCCGGCCTCGTCGCGCTAAGCCACGTCTTTCGTGCCCTGCACGACCAACCCCGCCACCGGTTCGCCGGCCTCGAAACGAAGCTCGGCCGGGACGATCTCCGGACGCAGGGCCATCTCCGTCAGCACGGCCGCGATGTACTCGCGCGAATGGCGGTAGCGTCCGCTCGTCGCGAGGGAATAGCCGGCGCCGACGAGCTCCTCCACGGTGAAGAAGAGCCGCCCGCCGGGCCGCAATGCCTTCGCCGCGGCCCCGGCGATCGCGTCGAGCGCGCCGAAGTAGACGAGGGTGTCGGCCGACACGACGACATCGAACGTCTCATCGCAGCCGGCCAGATAGGCGGTCAATTCCCCCTTCACGAGCTCGTCGTAGACATGTCGGTCGCGAGCCTGCTCGAGCATGCGCTCGGAGAGGTCGACTCCGACCAGGCGGCGTGCATACGGTGCGACGAGCGGGCCGCACAACCCGGTCCCGCACCCGATATCGAGAACGTCGAGGCTCTTCGTCGGCGCGATGCCCGACCGCTTCAGCATCTCGGTCACGAGCGCCGGCGCCCGATAGGACAGCTTGGCGAGCTTCGAATCGAAGCTGGCCGCGAAACTGTCGAACGTCTTCTCGATGAACGCATCGGATGCCCGCGGAGGCACATCGCGGCCGGAACACGCCGCGAGCATGTGCCGAGCGATGGGATCGTCCGGGTCGTCTTCCAGCCACTCCTGAAAGATCTCCTCGGCCTTCTCGACCTCACCGAGCGTGCAGTGCGCGAGCGCCAGCAGCCGGCGAGCCTCTGGATCGTTCGGCCTCAGCGTGATCACCTTCGAGAAGCACAGCGCAGCCTCGCGGGGACGCTTCTGCGCGTTCAGCAAGACGCCGAGGTTGTGGTACGCGTCCGAGTGTTCGGGATCGATGCGAATCGCGGCGCGATACGCAGCTTCGGCTTCCGCGACTGCGCCCTTTGCGCGCAGCACCACGCCGAGATTGCTGTGGGCGTTCGCATGGCTCGGATCGAGCTCGATCGCACGTCGATATGCGGCGTCCGCATCGTCCAGCCTGAGCCGGCTCTGCTGGACGATCCCGAGGTTGCTGTACCAGTCCGCTCGCTCGGGCTCGAGCTCGAGGCTCCGTTCGATGAGCGCGACCGCGTTGTCGCTTCGCCCACGCTGGTGGGCGAGCACGCCTGAGAAATGCAGCGCGCCGGCGTGGTCCGGCGCGACTTCGAGGATGCTGCGGTAGACGTCCTCCGCAGCCGCCCATTGCTCTGCCTGCTGGAGCGCGATGGCGACGGACACCGCTTCGTCCAGCGTGAGGGCGCGGTCGCTGCCGGCCGGCTGCGCGGTCTACGCCTCCTTGTTGGCCTTGAGGTCGTACTTGAAGTGAATCCCGGCATCGAGCGAGCCGTCGGCCTTCGACGGTCTGTAAGCGACGTCGATCTTGGCAAAGGCCAGGCTCACGGTCTCAGCGCTCCCGCCTTCCCGGCTCTCGGCGTCCATGATCGCCGTGACGATCACGTCGTTCATCTTGATCACGAGGAATTCCTGCTGGCCCTTTCCGGCCTTGCGGTGCGTAATCGTTGCTTCTTTCAGGTGCACCCCGGTGGCGCACGCCTGCATCAACACGGGCGAAGCCTTGTCGATCTTGTGAGTGAACGAGAGGTCGTGGAAGCTCGCCTTGCCCTGCCCAGCTCCGGTGCCCGAGACCGAGACGGCATTCGCCACGCTCCAGGACCAGCTCAGGACCTCGATCTCGTCCTTGTGCTTGTCGTCGAGCGACTCGCCCTTGATGTCCCCGAGCTTCGCGAAGATGTCCGTTGCCAAAGGCCCCTCCTCCCTCGCCCGGGAACTCTTACAACAAGAGCTCTGGAGCCGCAACTGCGAGCTACGCTCGCTACATCCTCGAGATCGAGACTCCCCACGGACGAGCGCGTGTGCACCTCCATCCGGTCGATTCCGCCGTCGGCGCGCTGGTGCTCGGACACGGGGCGGGCGGCGGTGTCGAGTCGCCGGATCTCGTCGGCGCGACGACGGCCGCACGGTCCGCCGGCTTCAGCGTCGCGCTGATGGAGCAGCCTTACCGTGTGGCCGGTCGGCGCAGCCCGGCTCCGGCCAACCAGCTCGACGCAGCGTGGTCGGTCGTCGTCGCGCAGTTGCGCGCCGGCCCGTTCAGCCGCTGCGACTTCCTGCTGACCGGCGGCCGCTCAGCCGGTGCGCGGGTCGCGTGCCGAACGGCAGCCGCGACCGGTTCCAGCGCGGTTCTGTGCCTTGCCTTTCCGGTTCACCCGCCCGGCCGGCCGGAGAAGAACCGCCTCGACGAGCTCGACGCGGTCGAGGTGCCGACGCTCGTCGTGCAGGGCGAGAACGACCCGTTCGGCACCCCGCCGGACGGCCCGAACCGCACCGTCGCTCGCGTCCCCGGCACGCACTCGCTGAGGAGCGGCGACAGCGTCGCCGCGGTGGTCGCGGACTGGCTCGAGACTCTTATCGCGGCCTACGAGGCCGGGGCTGTTCGGCCTGCAGCGCTGTAAGGCGCGCGACGGCAATCGCCGCGAGCTGTGCCGCGCGCGCCGCGACGACGCCGACTGCACGGACGAGCGTGACGAGCCCGGTGGCGATCAGCAGCGCAAGCGCGAACAAGACGTCGCGCAGGAACCGTGCGAGGGGCGGAGCCTTGTCGGCGACCGTTGCCGCGACGGCGCCGGCCGCGTGCGAGCTTGCTTCGGCAACTGCACGGGTGCGGTGGTACGGCGGCGCCGGATCGCGTTCGGCACTTTCATCTTCGACGACGATCAACCGCGCGGCCGGCACGACCACGTCGACCGCGTCGACAGGGATGCTGCACCGGCGCCACCCCGTCCGCACGACCAGCGACTCGGCGTTCTGCTCGTCGACCGAGCCGACGACCTTCTCGACCGTCCCGTTCAGCGGCCCCTTCACGCGAAAGCCCTCGCACTGGGCGAGCCAGTACCGAGCCACAGGGCTCGATCTGTCGACCCGTCTCTCCGTCCGCGACTGGACCGTCACTCGCCACCCCCCGGGGCGTCTGGCCGTGTGCGCCCGAAGTATCGCGAATCGCGCGTTCGGGGCTGCCGGTGCCGGGAACATCCTTGACGCCGCCCGGAGAGTCTGGGCGTAGTCTCACCCTCGGTGGGCTGCATCTTCGTCCTGATCGCGCTGTTCTCTCCGCGTCTGGCCGTGATCCTGATGTGGATCTTCACGCCGTGGGTCGACCGTGCGTTCGGGCCGATCATCTGGCCGATCCTCGGGATCATCTTCCTGCCGCTGACGACGCTCCTGTACGTGATCCTCTGGAATACCGGCGGACGCGGCGTGACCGGCTGGGAATGGATCTTCGTCGTCCTCGCGATCTTTGGTGATCTCGTCTCGCACAGCGGCGCCGCACGCCGTCGATGAAGCGCCTTGCGCTGAGTTGTGTGGCGTCAGCCCTGCTGGCCGCACCGGCGGCCTCGGCAGCTCCAGCGGCGCGGCTCGCCTCGTATTGCAGCCCGAGCGGCGACGTCTGCTACGGGGCTTTCAACCGCGGCGGCCGGCTGATCCTCCAGATCACGACGGCGGCCCGCTACTTCACGCGGTACACGCTGTGCGTGACGAAGCTCCCGCGCGGCGCGGGCGCCGCGAACGCGCAGCGCTGCGGTGCTTTTCCGCTCTTCCGGGGCAGCGGCTCGACCTGGAGCTCGTCCGTGAACTACGCGCGCCAGTACATCGGGCTGCCCGGCGCGAAGCCGGCACGAGGGCGCTATCGCGTGACTTGGAGACAGGTTTGTTCGACGTGCAGCGCGCGCGAACAACGCCACAGCGCCCTCGGCCAGCCGCTCGGCCCGTCGCTGTACGTCCGCTGGCGCGCTTGACGACGAGCGCTTACGAGCTGAGGGCGCGCTCGTGCTCGAGCTGGCGAAGCTCGATCCGGCGGATCTTGCCCGTCAAGGTCTTCGGCAGATCGTCGACGAACTCGATCTGCCGCGGATAGGCATACGCCGAGAGACGTTCCCGGACGAAGCTCTTGATCTCGTCGGCTAGCTCGTCGGAGGGCTCGTGGTGCTCCGCGAGGATGATGAAGGCCTTGACGATGTTGCCGCGCAGCTCGTCGGGCGAGGCGACGGCCGCGGCTTCGCGTACGGCCGGATGCTCGAGACACGCCGATTCCACCTCGAACGGACCGATGCGATAGCCGGCCGAGATGATGACGTCGTCGGCGCGGCCCTCGTACCAGACGTAGCCGTCCTCATCCTGGCGGGCGGCGTCCTTCGTGTGAAACCACTCGCCGCCGAAGACATCGACGCTTTCCTCCGGCCGTTGCCAGTAGCCGAGCGGGTAGTGCGGGTTCGACCGCGCTCTGAGGCAGATCTCGCCGCGCTCCCCGGGCGCGACGGGATTCTCGTCTTCGTCGAGGATCTCGACGTCCCATCCGGGCATGGGCTTCCCCATCGACCCCTCGCGCACCTCCATGAATGGATAGTTCGCGACAAGCGGGTACGACTCCGTCAGGCCGTAGTAGTCGAGCACCGTCACTCCGTACTGCTCGCGGAACCATCGAATCGCCTCCGGGTTCAACGGCTCGCCGGCCGAGCAGACGCGCCGGAAGGCCTGGGGATAACGCGTGCCCGCGTCGGTGATCGACATCATTGCGCGCATCGCCGTCGGCGTCGTGAACACGTTCGTCACTCGATGCCGGCTGAGGAACGTCAGCTGCTTGTGCGGGTCGAAGCCGCCCTCGCGGCGGTAGACGCACTGCAGCGCGCCGAGTCGCCAGGGGCCGAGCAGCGGTGCGATCCCCGCCGCCCAGGCCCACTCGCCCATGCCGTGGAAGCGCTCCCCGTCCTCGACCTCGTGGCAGTAGACGAACTCCTCGTGGCCGAGGATGTAGCGGTGCGCATGCACAATCCCTTTCGCAAGCCCCGTCGTGCCCGACGTGTAGTACAGCTGCGCCGGGTCGTCGGCAGCGGTGTCGCACCTGATCGGCTCGACGGAAGCCGCGGCGAGTGTGTGCTCGTCGAGCACGAGGATCTCCGTGGCGGCGGCGTCGAAGCGGCCCGCATTCGCAAGATCCGTGACGATGAGCTTCGCGCCGGAGTCACTCAGCCGGTGCCTGATCGAGTCGTCGCCGTACAGCACCGACATCGACAGGAGAATCGCGCCGAGCTTCCAGACACCGAAGAAGACCGCGGCGGTCTCGGGGGTCGGCGGCAGCACAACGGCGACGCGGTCGCCACGCTCTATGCCGTGTGCGGCCAGCGTGTGCGCTGCTTGGTTAGCGAGATCCTGAAGCTCGCCCCACACGAGCTCGCGGTGCGAGCCGTCGAAGCTCTCCCAGATCATCGCCGGCTTGTCGCGCGGATGCTTGTCGCAGACGTCGGCGGCGAGGTTGTAACGCTCGGGCACAACCCAGCGGTGGGAAGCACAGACCTGCTCGTACGACGGCGAGCCCATGGGCCGCCACGAGCATTGCATCCCTCGCCGGGCCCCACAACCCACAGGCTTTGCCAGACGGCCGTTCCAGACGAGGACGTCCCGGGTCACTATGCCGTCGCGAGCGCGATCTCGTCGGGCTCCGTGAGCTGTGGCGCGCGCCGTTGCACGATGTGGCGCGCAATCCCCTCGGCATCTCTGCCAGTACCGCCGATCAGCATCGACGCGAAGGAATGCAGGAACGGCAGGCCCGCGAAGTAGAGGCCGGCCGGCGACGGAGCGGCGCCTCGGTACTGCACCGGATAACCGTCGTCGCCCAGCTCGAACGGGAAGCGCATCCAGCTGAAGTCGGGTCGAAAGCCGGTGCACCACAGGACGTTGCGCACCTCGACCACGCGCCCATCGTCGAGCACCGGCATGCCACGCACCACGCCGACCGTTCGCGCGAGCACTCGCTCGACGCCCGCGGCCTGTAGATCCTTCCTGCGGTAGCGCAGAAGCGGCCCACCGCCGTGGCGGATGTGCGGCCTCACCTTGCGGCCCATCGGCGTGTCGGCGTTGAGGACGTGAGTCCCGACGCGGTACAGCACGCGGAAGCCGATGCGTCCGCGGCGGCTCTCGAGCGGCACCGGAAGCTGCCCGTTGTCCTTGCCCGAGAGGATGACGTCGTGCGTGGCCGCGGCCTCGTAGGCGATATCCGACCCCGAATGGCTCGCGCCGACGACGAGCACCGGCCCTTCCTGCAGCTGCGACACATTGCGGTAGTCATTCGAATGAAGCTGGGTGATGCTGGGATCGAGCTCGCCGGCGAACTCGGGAATGTGCGGCTTGTTGAAGACCCCCGTGGCGACGACCACGTTGTCGGCGTGGAAGCGCCCGGCGCGCGCACTCGCGACGTACGCGCCGTCCTCCCTCGTCAATCCTTCCACCGACATGCCGCTGCGCACCGGGAGCTCGAACCGCCCCGCGTACGCGTCGAGGTAGTCGCCCATCTCATCCTTCGTCGGATAGGCGTTGCGTGCCGCGGGGAACGCCATTCCCGGCAGCCCGTCCCGAAACGCCGGCGAGTAGAGCTTGAGCGAGTCCCAGCGGTTGCGCCACGAGTCTCCGATGCGTTCGCTCGCATCGAGGATGACGAATGAGCGCCCTTCCTGCTTGAGGTAGTAGCCGACGGAGAGGCCGGCCTGGCCTCCGCCGAGGATCAGCGTCTCGTATCGCTCGCCGTCTTTCATCTCCCTGCCTCCTTTGTCGCTTCGACGACGACAGTAGGAGGCCTGGAGTGCGGCGACATCGCCGCGATTCACCAACTTGCTCCGACGCGACGTGGTCATTTCTGACCACGCGGAAGGGCTACACCAGCTCGTGCTCGAACGCGAACGCGGTCGCTGCGGCGCGCGACGACAGGCCGAGCTTTCCGTAGATGTTCTGCAGGTGACGTGCGACCGTGTGCTCGCTGATCACGAGCGTCGAGGCGATCTCGCGGTTGCTCTTGCCCGTGGCGACGAGACGCAGTACCTCGAGCTCGCGCTCGGACAAGCCGTGCTGCTCGGACGTCCCCGCTGAGAGACGTGCCAGATCAGGCGCCGCTCCGAGTCGCTCGAACAGCTCTCGCGCGGCCTCGAGCTCGAGCGTGCCCGCTTCCGCGTCGCCGAGTATCGAGCATGCTCGCCCAATCAGCTCGCGCGCTCGCGCGATCTCGTACGGAGCGTCGAGGTCGAGCCAGAGCCGGTGCGCGCGGCGCAGGCTGTTGAGGGCGATCGACGGGTCACCCTCGGCGAGGGCGACCGCGCCTTGGGCATACGCCACGATCGCGTCCAGCATCGCACTCTCGTAACGCTGCGCGAGCTCGGACAACTCGGCGCATGCCGTCCGGGCTTCCTCGACCTCGCCGGCCGCGAGGGCGATCTCGACGCGGGCCGGGAGCAGCGCTGCGCGCTTGAGCGGCTCGGCCATCTCGACGCAAGACCTCCTGATCGCCGCGAGCGCGGCCTCGCGCTTCCCTTGCGCCAGCCGGAGCTGCGCCAGGCCCGGCTGAGGCTCCCAGCCATTCCGGCTCGCGTCGTGGTACGCGTGCTCCGCTGCGTCGAGCTCGCCGCGCAGCCGCAGGAGCTCTCCCTGGCGGTACAGGGCGAGCCCCGCTACGGGGTTCTTGGTTTCCAGCAGGCGCCCAGCGGCCAGCCGTGCTTCCTCGAGCGCCTCGGACCATGATCCGCCCAGCTGGAGGATCGCGGAGCGATGCACTAGGCAGCGGCCGGTGAATGCGACCAGGTCCCGCTGCTGTTCGACCCACCGGGTCAGCTCGAGCGTCCATTCGCGCGCCCTTCCGACCTCGAAGCCTTCTTCGCAGGCGAGGATGACGCCGCAGTAGACGATGCCGACGACGAACGGTGACAGCTGCGCTGTCGTCACCGCGACCATCGCTTCGTCGAGCAGCGCGAGGCCCTCGGGCACGCGACCGTCCAGCACGAGCATATGGCCCTGAGCGTGGATCGCGAGCGCCATCAGCTCCGGGTCTCCGTGGCGCTTGCCGATCTCCGCGGCTCCGGCTGCGGCAGCGACGGCCGCCTCCAGATCGTCCGCGGCCGCGTGGCGGAAGACGTCCGGCAGCATCGCATAGCCGTGAACGGCCGTCTCCTCCGGCACATCCTCTAGCAGTCGGTGCGTGCGTGCGATCCATCCGCCCGCGGGCCCCAGCGCTCCGTTGTAGAAGAGCGTCATGCCGATCCAGCCCGCGCAGTACGCGGCTCGCAGCGTCTCGCCGCGCTCGAGGTAGGCGTGATGCGCTCGCTCGAGGAGCTCGACCGCCTCGTCGTCACGGACCAGCATCCGAGCCGTCGTGGCGCGGAGCTCGAGATCATGCGGCGCGAGCGACCTGTCCTCGTCCGCCTCGGCGAAAGCCTCGTACGCTTCGAGCCAGGACCGCGCTGCATACGCGTCGCGGGCGCGCTGCAGTGCTTGCTCGACGGTGCTCATTGGCCGGCGGGCCGGCGCACGCGCCACGACGTAGCGACGCCGGCGATCCAGCCGAGCAGGATGGCGCCGAGGAAGATGATCGTGAGCCCCTTTTCACACTCGCCCTGATCTGGACATGGTGCGATCGCGATGTAGGTCGCGTAACCGGCGCAAAGCAGGACAGCCACGCCGACCAGGGCGAACCGCGATCGTGCATGACGAAAGAGCGAGGCGAGCGCGAGGCCGAGGAGAAAGCCCGCAACGAAGAGTACGACGAGGATCATCTCAGCATCGCCCAGGACGTCGGGCGCGAGCGCCCGCCCCGGCGATTATTTCAATCGTCTCAGCTGCGCCGCGAGGCCCGGAATCTCGGAGAGCGCGACATCGCCGCTGATCTGCACGAGCGTCGTGCTCGTGATGACGAAGAACGACTCCCGACTCGGGCCGTCGCCGTCGAACTGGCTCGGAACTACGGTCGCCTGCTCGCCACTTGCGAGCGTGACCGTCGAGCGCGGCCAAGGCGCATACGTCTCGTCGCCGTTCTTGCCGTTGAAGGCATCGATGAGGCCCTGCGCATGTGCCGACGTCACGGGCTCGCTGACGATCTGCAGCTCGCCGTCCGGGCGGCTGAGAATGCCGGGCTGAGCGCTAGTTGCCTTGACGCCGGGATGCTCGTACAACGTCACAACCGCGTTCGACTCCGCGCGGGCACCCTGGCCGGACATCACTTGCTCCGGAGTGCGTACGCGTGAGTGCGCTGCTGCCGCAGCGGCGTGCCAGTTCCCGACCGCAGGCCCGAACCAGTAGGCGACCGGGCCGGTCGTTGGCGCCTTTCCGACCGGCATCGCGGTGTCGCGCACGTGCACTTGAGGCGGGTTGACGTCGAGCAGGCGAGCGGCTGCCGCGTCCTCGTCCGAGATCTGACCGTCGATCGTGACCACAAGTACCTGCTTGTCGGCGGCGTCGAGCACATCGAGCTTGACCCGGCCGGCCTGGTCCTTGCCGACCTTCAGATGGAGCCCGCGCCGCTGCAGCGTCGTGTCGCCCTTCAGGTGCGCTTTGAGCGCGAGCACGCCGTCGGGCGCCTGGCCGAGGTCGCCCATGAACGACGGTGGGCCGGTCCTGCGGTAGACGGTCCCGCTGTCGCGGTCGACGATCACGTAGCTGTCGGCGCTCGCAACGAAGGTCTGGTCATCGAGATCGGCTTGCCAGGTTCCGTCGCTTAGCGACACCCACTCCGTGGTCGGCGTCCCACCGATGTCTGCGGGTGATGTAACCGTGAGCTTGTAGATGGCGCGGTTGTAGGAGGCCGAGGGGCCGGCAACGGCTGATGAGAGCAAGGCGAGACCGGCAACCGCCGCAACGGCGATCGCAGCCGTGATGCTTGCTCGTTTTGTCGGTTTCTCCATGCCTAGTAGACCCCGTTGTGAAGACCGCCGACGCGGCTGATGTAGCCGTCGTCGTAGAACCCCTGCAGGTACTGCGCGCCGCCGCGTGCCCAGTAGTCCCACCACCAGTTGTGCCCGGTGAACTCGGCGCCGATGTGGAACTCCCACGTCTCCCAGTCTTCGTCGATGTGGTGCGTCAGGCCGCTCGACGCACTCGTGTCCAGGTGCTCGTGATGAACGTCTGTCGTCGTCCACTTGTTCACGAGCTCGTCGTGACTATGCGGCGCGTACCACAAACGGAGATGGGCTCGAACAAGGCACGTGCAAGCCCAGCCACCGTGGCCCTCCTGGTCGTCAAAGCTCTGGATGTCGTTCACGGTGTAGTTGCCGATCGCGGAGTCCGAGTCGCCGCACAGCCACTGATTCGCACGCGGTACCCAGCCGGCGTAATGACCCCAATGCGTGTCGTCGGCTACATGCGAGTTCATCCGGTTGTACTCGCCGTACTGCCAGAAGACGACGTTCAACGGATCACTTCCGCCGGAGCCGCTCCCACAGTCGCTGAGATGCGTCCGCGTCAGATAGCGGTACGTCCACGTGCCGTTCGAATGAATGAGGTGGGCCCGAGCGACGCTCGCCAGGACGAGGCCGAGAACCACAGCCAACAGAAAGGTGCCAAATAGGCGAGCCTTGCTGAGACGCCTGCCCCGCACGTTTTGACTCCCTTCGCGGCCGAACCGTCCGACACGCCGCAGGAGCAGTGACCCTGGCATGGCCGCCGCCGACTGTCAAGGCGACGCTACTGGGCGAAGTGGTCGGCAGGGGCGCCGCCGAGGACGCCCGTGGCTGTCACGCAAGGCCGGGCAGGATCAGCACGATCGCTCCGGCTCGAGAGCGGCGAGCGTGAGGAGCTTGGCTCCACTTCGCATGTTGGTTGCCTCCTAAGTTGAGAGAGCCGGTGTGGACGTCAGGCTGCCGCCGCTGCGACGCCGCGCTCGGCGCCTTCGATCATCGCGCCGGCGACGATCGCGAACGCTTCCTGCCACGCGGCCTCGTACTCGTCCGTCCATGCATCGCCGGCAATCGCTGCCATCGACTCGATCAGCACCGCGCCGACAACGGGATAGTGGTCCGGGAGGGGGCGCCGTAGGCGACGTGCCGCGCGCCGAGCTCGTGCAGCTTCGGCAGGATCGCATCGAGATTTCGCAACGACTTGCGCAGAAGCACCAGAGTGCCGAGCAGCATGGTCTTCTGACGGCGCATGTCGTCGGGAAGAGCGGCCGCACAGAGGGTGCGGTGGCGAACAGGCGCCCTAGAACTCGTCCATCAGCTCGTCGCCGCGAGGCGCGATCAGGTCGAAACTCGTCTCGAGCGCATTCAGGTTCAGGGACATCACAATCTCCTAGTTCGGTCTCGCGTTGACATTGGCAAAGCGGGCCCGTTGGAGAAAGCGAGCCAACCGGTGTCTTCGCGTGCGGTGAACCGCACTGTGCGCAGTGCGCAGCGGAGTCCTGTCAGATTTGCGGCTTCCGCGGCGTCGGCGCGCCTCTAGCAGAGCCCGTCGTAGTAGACGCTATGCGGGCCCAGGTAGCCGAATGCCGACGACTGCACCGTCTTCCGTCCTGATCCGTCGTGACGCGGTCCAGTAGTCCGACAACTTGCCGGTCTTGTCGTTGATGGAGTACGCGGTCTCGCAGGTTCGGCCGCAGCGGTAGATCAGCGTATGGGCGCGAATGCCGGGCCAGAGCACTCTCTCGACTTTGCTCGGCGTCCCCGCGGCCTTCCGAACGTCTGCATCGGAGGAGACATCGATCTCGAGCGGCCCGAGACGGCCGTCGGCGCGCGCGGTCCACTGCGGCGCCGGCGTGGACGATCCGCAACCGGCCGAGACGACGATGGTGAGGGCAACGAGAACGCGCTTCACACGTGCCTCATCGGCATTTGCGGCGGGGTCTTGTACCGGCGAGGCAGACTGAGCGCATGGACTCCGTCGCGATCGTGCTTCTCATCGTGCTGCTCGCGGTGCCGCTCGTGATCGTCGGCGTCATGTTCGTGTGGGCGGCGAAACGTGACGGCGAAAAAGACCGCGCGATCCAGCGGCGCCTGGGGATCCGGCGCAAGACGCGACTCGGCCGCTAGCCGGCGTCTGACCGGCGTGGACCGACAAGCGCGCCGATCGTCGCTCCGGCCAGCAGCAGTTGCCCCTCCGTCCGGAAACGGCCCGAACGGTGCCAACCGAGACGGCTGTGAAAGAGCTTGCGCCCACGAGGGCGCAGCGACGGCAGGATGTGCTCGAGATCGGGTGCGGAGCTCGCGGCCGCGCCCAGGGTCGCCGGATCGAACATGCCGCGTCGAGCGGCAAGCAGCGCAAGACAGACG